>JABMPK010000050.1 GCA_013203725.1 Candidatus Uhrbacteria bacterium
CGGTGGGAGTTGAACCCACGTCCGATATGGGAGTTAAAGAAGCGTATACAAGCGTAGTCTAACTTGATTACGTTCACCTATTATTGTTAGACATAAAAAAGGTGAGCGGTTCGACCGTCAAACACGACTTCCTGCCACGGTCGCAGACAGAGGTCGTCCCTTATGATTTTACACCGAGATTATCGTATAAGGAGTCGGATAATTCGATGGGCGGTCGCGCTTAGGCGAGTGCCAATGCAGGTGTCGGAATGCTAAAAGCATTCTTAACCTTTGTGAAGATGTTTGCAGTTGTTCACTGCATCGAAGTATTTACGAGGTTACGATGCATCCTCGGCTTGCGCAGACAATAATTCGTCATACGTCGATACCTGGCGTCCCCATGTTTCTAGCAAAGATGCTAGGTGGTATTTTCAATTTTGCCAACTTGTCTATTGAAAATTTACCTCGATACGTACTTCCTAGTTCGTACCTCACGGTCAAGATCTCGCTTCTTGATTGTGTCGCGCTTTTCGAACTCGCGCTTACCACGACCAATACCGATTTCTAGTTTGATTTTACCGGCCTTAGTATAGAGCGAAATTGGTACAATTGTCAAGCGTTCTCCTTCCATTTTCTTCAGCCACTTCTTAATCTCCCGTTTATGCATCAAGAGCTTGCGGCTCTGTGTGGGGTCGTAATCTTCGCTGGCCCCAGAGTGTTTATAGCGGGTTATAGAGGCATTCTTTAGCCAGGCCTCGTCATTGCGGATGTGAACAAAAGCCCCCTGGAGCTTTGCTTGCCCAGTTTTTGCGGCCTTTACCTCTTGCCCGGTTAACACGATACCAACCTCAAGGCTATCCAGGATTTCGTAATCGAATCTTGCACGTTTGTTTGTTGCGAGTGTTGGCATATTAAATACTAGTATATGTTATAATGGCGATACATCAAAGGAGGTATGTCAAAACTAACAATCAAACCAACAAACATCACAATTTCAACAGGGACCGTTATCAGGATCCTTGCTGTATTAATTGGTGTTACATTTTTGTGGTTTATTCGCGACGTAGTTGCGATGTTTTTCGTTGCGTTGCTTTTGGCAGCGCTTGTAGAACCATTCGCATCCTGGCTTGAGAGCAAGCGGATTCCAAGAAGCCTAGGAGTGATCACGGTCTATGTGATCTTACTTTCGATCGCCGTGTTGGCGCTTATAGTCATATTGCCGCCACTTGTAAACGAGATCGTCGATCTGGGGAAGAGCGTTCCAACTACGTTTATTGAAGCTCGAACATTTTTTGAACAAATTGTAGAAATTTCCGAAGAATACGGATTTTCAGATAACCTATCGTCTAGCTTGACGAGTTTACAGGGAGGCATCGCGTCGACGCTCGGAGGGTTGTTCATAACGGTGAAAGGTATAATGGGAGGTCTTGCTACACTACTGTTGGTTCTGGTTATAGCGTTTTACATGGTTGTGGAGGAGGGGATGGCGCGAAGGATATTTAAGCACTTTGCACCAAAGAAGTACCAGCCATACATTACGGGTCTTACAGCACGCATTCAAACAAAACTTGGATCATGGTTGCGCGGACAAATAATATTGATGCTCGTCATCGGTTTGTTGACGTACATAGGTTTGATGATTATTGGAGTTGAATACGCGTTGGCGCTTGGAATCTTTGCGGGCATCGCAGAGATTGTGCCGTATGCCGGACCAATCATTTCTATGGTGCCGGCTGTGATCATAGCGTTTACCATATCTCCTCTGAAGGCCGTGATCGTTGCGGCTATGTACTTTGGAATTCAGCAACTCGAGAACGGTTTCCTGACTCCAAAGATTATGGAGAAGTCTGTTGGTTTGAATCCGATAGTGAGTTTGTTCTCGCTGCTTGTTGGATTTAGATTGGGTGGAGTGTTCTTTAGCGACCTTCAGCTATTTGGAAATATCATAGGTGCGTTGTTAGCGATTCCTGCCGCGACTATCATCGCGGTCGTGCTTCACGATTTTATTGGTGAGTTTGATAAAAAGAAAACCTCTTTAAAGATATGAGAAAGCATTTGGTCTGGTTTCCGTTCTTGCTAGTTGCTCTGACCGTCATCCTTGCGTTGACGATTGTTTTTGTTGACCGTGGTCGTGGTGAACTGGCAGAAACCATGGATACTTTTCAGCAAGCCGAGGAAAATATTCAAGCAGAAGGGTTGGATCCAGAGATATATCGTGTTGCAGTGAGTGAGTCATTGATCCCTGTGTGGGATACTGTAGACACTGGCCTTGGAGACGAGAGCGTGGTAAAAGGTGTTCGCGACTCTGTGTTGGAATTGCGTGTATCCGGCAAGGATCGTGAATTTCACATATTGACAGTCGCCGCATTAAATACATTGATAAAAGGACTGCAAGGTGATGAGACTGCTATAGCAGACGCTCAAGTACGCTTTGAAGAACTGTCCCAAGAAAATATATGGCTGAGGACAAGGTAAAGAAATCTCACGTAGCGATAGGAGTTTTTGGAGGATGTGCGTTGATTGTGGTCATCGCCATCATTTTTTTGTATATTGGTATTTCAAAAACCGGACTGATAGGGAAGTCTGACACGTTTCCTGAGCCAACTCGCGTAGTAAATGTTGAGGCGGGCACTATTGATAGTGTAAAAACAGATTTGGTAGCGTCGGCTTTGCGTTCGTTGAAAAACGGAGAGGCGCATGTTGTTGTTACGGAAGAAATGTTAACCTCATTGATGCGTCAAGATTTGGCAGCAGCCGGCGAGCAAGAGGGGCTTGATCTAGCAAACGCGCAGATTGCAATACTAGACGGATTCTTGGAAGTGTATGTTCCGCTTGAAAAAGACGGGCAGAAGACTGCACTCACAATGCTCGTTAAACCGATTTTAGAGAACGGCGATATTCATATGGAGATTGAGGAGGCGCGTCTTGGTACATTGAAAGCGCCAGGATTTATAACAGACATCCCAGAGAACTTGATCAACGACGGGATCAAGAAACAGTTAGACGCACTTGATGGTTCGTTCGAGCTCACTACTGTTTTGTTGACAGATGGTGAGATGACATTGGGAGGAAAAATATCGCTTAAGAATATTCCTGGATTCTAGAGCATGATTCTAGTTGTACGAACAATTCCGTTTTTGATCGGGATATCTACTGCAGCGTTGTTGTCGATGGTTTCAGTGTGGCCAAATTCAATTTTGTTGCTCGCGATACTCGCTGTTGTTGCGGTTGTTTACGGAATTGGCAACTTAACGGGATTCGGTCGCGACCTTGAAGGTTGGTGGCACGTTGCCGTTACACCCGCTTTGTTCGTGGTGTCAGCCGTCGCGTTCATGTTGTTCGTTGAGTCGTCGTGGTTGCTAATAGCAATACCGATAGTTACTGGTGTGTTTACGTTTTTCTTTGCGGAGCATTTGTTCAGGTTCGTGCACCTGCCAAGTTTGTATCAGCCATACGCGCTAGAGCACACTTCGTTAGTGCTCCATGTTGCATCGATGTTTTTTCTTTCAACAGCATTCTACGGATTGCAAACATTCTTACAGACACAAAGTTGGTTATTGGCGATTTTCTTCTTTGCATTTTCGGGTATGATGGTTTACGAGACCTTGTGGGTGAGCAAGATACGAGACAGTAAGGCTATACGAGTAGCAGTCATTGGCGGGTTGATGTTAACAGAGCTGTTTGTAGTATTCTCGTTTTTGCCTACGAGTTTTTTTGTAAACGCTGCGGCATCCACCCTTGTGTTCTACGTATTCCTTGGCATAATGAGAGCATCGTTTCTGCAGCGATTGTCCAAAGTTGTTCTAAAGCGTTATGCCATTGCGGGGTCAGTATTACTTTTACTTTTATTCGTCACAGCTCGTTGGGTATAATATGAAACTATTTCTAAGACGAAACTTTGTACTCGGTGCTGTCATTATCCTTGTTTCTTTACTTTCTGCTGCAATCAGTGCATTGATTGTTGGTTCTTCGATAGACAGGTATAGCGACTCTTTGGAGCGTCTTGGTGTTGATGTTGCTGCTGTGAATTCTGTAAAACCGCCAGTTGTGCCCGGGACAATCCAGGAGGCGCTAACACAGGTAAGGGAACGTGCGGCACAATCGTCACTTGCTATTGTAAATATTGTCGATCCTGTTCATCGTGATGGTATTGTAGCTTCTAGAATCGTTGGCACGGCAACTGCGCTCACGACTGACGGCTGGGTTATGTTGCCGGATTCTGTTGTGAAGTTGTACGGGAAGAATACAAGGATAGTTTTTGATAGTGTTGCATACCAAGTTGATACTCTTGTAGAAGACCCTGCAACAGAATACAGTTTTGCAAAAACTAAAATTGCATCTGCGCGCGTAGGAACATTTGGATCGTCTGACACCGTTGCGTCTGGAGATTTGGTTTTTGTAGTGTCTGGAGACGCGATTTATCCTCGCACGATCATTAGCGAGATGCATTATGAAGACGAGACTAATACTTTGTCTTCCGACGTCTTGTCGCGTTTGTTCTCAATAGATCAGGATGTATCAGTCTCACCAGGGGCGATGGTTACAAACGCCGCTGGAGAGTTGATTGGAGTAATGGCGGACACTCAAACAATAAGGCCGCTCACTCATATCACTTCTGCACTTGAAGACGTTTTGCAAAACGAAGAAATTCACCGCACCAAACTTGGCGTACTGTATCGTGACATTGTTCGCATTGTTGATGAGGACGAGAATTTTAGAGAAGGGCTGCGTATAGTGAGCGTCGATCGGCAAAGTCCGGCAGATAAAGCCGGGATCAAGGTGGATGATGTTATTTTACGAGTACAAGGTTTGCCAGTAGACACTAAGCCTCTTTCTGAATATGTAGTTTTAGGAAAAGTTGGAGAGCGAATTCAGTTGCAGGTTCAGCGGGGCGAGACGGAGATTGAAATATTTGTTACACTTGAGTAATAAAAGTTGTACAACATGACATCATCACGAGCGGTGCGAATTTTATCTAGGTACTGGACTACAATTATGTGGTTTACAGTAATTGGTATTGTGCTTGGAGTTGCATTAAGTTTTGTGCGACCTCTTGAGTACCGCGCTTCGTCTCGGTTGTTGATTACACAGGAGTCGGTAAGTGCCGACGCGTACACTGCGAGCAGGAGCGCGGAGAGAGTGGCTGACGATCTTGCGACGATTGTTTACACGACAGCTTTTTTTGACCAGGTGCTAGGTGCACAATTTAATATTGATGAGTCCCAGTTTCCGTCTTCCGAAACCAAGGAAGCAAAACGAAGAAAAGTATGGCGACGAATGTTGGCTACGTCAGTTGAGCGGGGAACTGGTCTGTTGAGCATCGACGTCTACAACAAAGATACTGAACAATCAAAGCAAATCAGTCAGGCTATTGCTTTCGTGCTTACTCAGCAGGGATGGCGGTACACATCTGGTGGAAATATCTCTGTGAGGCTCGTGGATGAGCCATTGGTCTCCAAATATCCTGTTAGGCCGAACATTCCAACTAACGCATTTATAGGTTTGATACTTGGTGCGTTGCTAGGAGGGGCGTATGTTCTGATCCGGTCTGAGGCGGTAATCAGGCGTAGACAATTCATGCATTCATAAAAAGTGCTAGTATTGAGCGCTTTTTTGTTTATATGTGCGTTTTTTAGCTAGTTTTAGCAACTTGACAGGACTATTGTGCTTTGTTAAGGTTCTGGCAGATGAGGACAAAACACTGTTTGGTTGGCGAAATGTTAGTAGCACCTCCTCCTTGCTGCAAGCGTTTCGCCAACTGAGCAGTTTTTTATTTCCTAGCTATACTTGACAGAATCACTTATTTCTGTTATGTTACTACGTCATAGACATTGTCTTTGTTCGACCTTTCTGTGGCTTGACACGTGTTTGAACCACCCTCCTGGATCAATACTGTCATGCCGCAAAAGGGTCTAATGATTGACCCCTCGGATAGATTGTTCAGTACAACAGAGTGAAACAACTGCTCGCCAACCGGCGAGCTCATGGAGGCAGCGATGAAGAACATGATGACCTGGGCGATCGCCCTGACGTTGATGCTGGCGGCCTTGGTCGTCAGCGCGGATGTGAACGCGGCGCCTTTGCCGCGAGACAGTGACGGAGACGGCTACATCGATGACGACGACATGTGCCCGAACCAGGCCCGCCGACCGGCGGGCGCGATCGTGAACATGTCCGGCTGCGTCGACGACTGGGGGATGTGCTACCTCCTCCAGCTGCAGTTGGGAGAGAACCCGGACGCCTGCGGGATCCGGGATCCCAAGTTCACCTGGCAGCAGGAGCGCTACGAGACGGAGATGCTCCGAACCCAGGTTCGCCTGGACCGGTACGGCCGCGAGGTGCGTGTCGGTCGTTGGAACGGCGGCTGGGACCCGGGTGCGGGCAAGAACGGCAGGTTCGTGCAGGCCAGGAGTGGCTTGTACGGGTACGAGGGATCCGGGGTCTACCTGGACCACGTCCCCGTCGGTCGTTCCGTGCTGCGTTCCGACTCGCCCCCGTTCTGGAGCGAGACGAAGACCGTGGTTGCGGCATCGAAGCCGGTCGAGCACCCGATCACCTCGGAAGAGGTGGCTCGGTTGCAGGGTACGGTGGCGGACGCGCAGAGCCGGTACGACGAGGCGAAGCGGTACTACGACGAGATGGTGCGGACGCGAGGTGCGGACGCTCGTGAGCTCGAGGACGCGAAGGCGCGCCTCGTGACCGCGACCGGCCGCTACAAACGCGCGTCGGACAAGCTGAACGAGTTCGAGCAGAAGCTCGGCGAGTTCGGTGATCGGCTCGGGACGGTCGAGGAGGACGTGACCGTCCTCAAGACGGCGCGTGAGCAGAACAGCTTCTACCTGGAAGGTGGCTACAGCGCCGTCTTCGAGAGCTGGCACGGGGTTCTCCCCGGCGGCTTGATCCTGGACATCGCCCCGTCCCACCGCTTCACGGTGGGCGCGGCGCATCAGTTCCGGACGGAGAAGCTGATCGTCCGAGGGGTCGCGCAGGGCGGCCTCAACATGCGGTACGACGGTTCCTCGTCAGGGGCCACCGTCGGTGCGCGCGTGGACGCGTTCTACAAGCTGATCGAGAAGGCCCCCATGCTCCGCTTCGGCGGTTCGATGGGGCTCGAGTTCGACTGGTACCACCTGTCGCACGGGCGTACGCCCGAAGGGATCTACTCGATCTCCTTGAGCCTCCGGCTCGTGCCTCAGGTCGGCGTCAGCATCGACCTCGGAGACTCCCCCATGACGCTCACCGTTCTCGGCGGCGTCCGTACCGGCCCCACCTGGGTCGGCATCAGGGAAGTCAACACCCCGCACGGTCGCTTCGGCGGCCAGATCGGGGTTCGGCTCGGTGGGCGATTCGGCCCCACCAAGTAAGTTCACCAGTAGGTTTCTACGGCGCCCGTCGACACTCTGTGTCGGCGGGCTGCTTTTTTTCTGCTAACTTTAGCCAAATACCGCAAATATGCATGAACAGGGGTTGACAAAACCTACCTTTCATGTTATATTGCGGAGTTCCATTGGTGAAAGCCAGTGCGGATGAAGATCGAAACGGAGTGGCCCATGGCGGGTCCAAGGAAACACTTGGTCTAACGACCAGAGGAGAGACGAAGATGAACATGCGACTGAACCTGATCCTGGCGCTCTGCGCCTCCTTGCTCACCCTGGCCACCGGCTGCGACCCGCAGTACGGCGACCTCGACGCGGAAGGCGTGGAGGTCACGGGCATGTGCGAGGGCATCGGCGTGGACCGGGTGATCCGGCACTACGACGACGCCAACGCCAACGGCTGCATCGACGAGATGGAGCTCGCGGTCTGGCGCGACTACGGGGTCTGCAACGACTCCAGCTGGTCGTGGCACGACGACGACACCGACGCCTGGTACCAGTCCGCGCCCACGAGCTTCTGGCTCGCGGGCTACGACGCCAACATGTGCCAGGAGGACGCCGGTGACGACGACGATGCCGCGGACGACGACGATGCCGCGGACGAGCCCGGCGACGACGATGACGCGACCGGCGACGACGACGACGCGACGGAGGACGGCCCGGCGGAGACCGGCACCGTCAACTGCCCCGGTGGGTGGTGGGTCGCGCTGAACCGGTTCGCGCTGGACGGAGACGAGAACGGCTGCCTCACGGTCGCCGAGCGAGCGCTCTACATCGACCTGCACACCTGCAGCTCGACGTCGGACGTGGACTACTCGTGGTACAACGGCGTGATCGGCCTCTGGGTCTACTCGAACCTCGAGTACCCCTGGACGCTTTCGAGCGCCGCGCCCGACTGCAACTGACTTACACGAGGGCTAGTCCCCCTCATCTACTCAACGCCCCGGACCTGGTCCGGGCGTTGTTTTTTATATGTGGCAATTTACTTCAAGTATTGTCATTGCGCCGCTCCCTCCGAAGGCGGGCGCGGCGCAATGACAAGTTGTGAGCGATACTGGGCAACGCTACA
>JABMPK010000051.1 GCA_013203725.1 Candidatus Uhrbacteria bacterium
TCAGCGGTTCTCTATCCCTTGCTCTTGACGCTGTCACACACTGGTATGATAAAGGGACTCCGTTTGAGACAAAAGCGTTAAGCGACATAAGCCTGACACTTTCCAAAGGCACATCAACAGCGCTTATCGGCCCTGTAGGTTCGGGGAAGACGACCCTTCTTGAAATCGCCGCAGGTGTGACCGTTCCCACAGAAGGTAGTGTTAAGGGGGATGGCGGTATAGTGCGCGCCATGGCGTTTCAGTTTCCCGAGGATCACCTGTTTGGCGACACAGTAGAATCCTATGTGGCGTTCGGTCCGGAGAACACCGGTGTTCGGGAGAATGAAATTCATGAAGTGGATATGGAGTAAGCCCAGGCCGTTTTCGTCTACTAAAAATTATCTACCTCTTTTTGTTCCACGAAGCGACGCGTAATAATAGATAGAAAAACAAATCTATTTATTATTATTTTTTTGTTATGAACAATCTTGATATAGAGAAAGGTTTTCTTGATGGTGTGTCGCCAAAAACGAGTTTTGTTTTTGGTGCTGCGTCAGGTATAGCGATACTAGCAGGAGTTGGATTCCTATTTTTGATGTTTGGCGGTGGCGCAGGCGCTACGAATCTTGCCTCAAACGACTCTGGAAACCAAGCGGCTGAAGCTGCTCCTGCGCCATCAGCGCAGCCAGCTGCTAGACCACCGGCTGGAGACCCGCCTCCAGTCACAGCAGAGGATCACGTAAGAGGAGACGTAAACGCCCCACTTACATTTATTGAGTATTCTGATTTTGAATGCCCATTTTGCAAGAGGTTCCATCCAACAACATTGCAAATATTGGATGAGTATGAAGGAAAAGTGAAATTTGTGTATAGACATTTCCCCTTAAGCTTCCACAATCCATTGGCTACATCTGAAGCGACGGCGGTAGAGTGCGCTAACGAGCTAGCGGGTAACGATAAGTATTGGGAGATGAGTGATTTGATATTCGAAAACACAAGTTCGAATGGAAATGGACTACAAGTTTCGCAGCTATCCGATTTTGCTAAAGATATTGGGCTTAATTCGAATAAGTTTGAATCTTGTATGAATAGTGGAAAATTCGATGTGCATATTCTCGCTGACCAATCCGGCGGAGCTGCGGCAGGTGTGACAGGGACCCCTGGCTCATTTCTAATTGACGCAGATGGAAATGCGCAGTTAATTTCTGGTGCTGTACCATATCCGCAAATAAAGGCTCTAATTGACGCGGCGTTATAAGAAAAAGACCAAGGTAACTGGTAGACTACCAGTTACCTTGGTCTACTGACATTACAGCATGAATAAAAAATTAAAACATTCATCGGATGCATTATCTGGGATTACGTCCGTATTGAAGAGGCCTTGGTACCTGATGCTTGGAATAATTGTTGCGGCAGCACTTTTGTTATTTGCTATATGGCTTCCTAACATCTCGTTAATGGTAAGCACTATCATTTCTCCGGATATAGCATTCATTTTGAAGGCGAGAATATTGTGGGGTTCTTTGGGTGCGCTTGATACAAATTTTACTGTGCTCACGAGGACATTCACGATAGCTATTGCACTCTTGACCGGGTTAAACATAACAATGTTAACCTACTACATACGAAGACGCCTTAAAATTGAGAAATCTGCGGGCACGAGCGTCCTTGGTATGCTCATTGGACTTGTTGGTGTAGGGTGCGCATCTTGTGGTTCTGTTATATTGTCGTCATTCGTTGGAGTTGGTGCAGCAACAGGGTTTATAGGTGTCTTGCCATTGCATGGGTCTGAGTTTGGTTTGTTGGGAGTGTGTTTGTTGATTTATGCTAACTACAAGATTGCACTCAAAATAAATATGCCAATAGTGTGCAGTACCGGACAAGCCGCTAGTAAGAAATAAAAACATGGAGTATGATAAACAAAGATAAGTACATAAATATAGCAGTGATATCCGTTCCGCTATTATTCATTGTAGGATTTATTGCTTGGTCCTTGGCCAAGCCTCTTCCCGGTGAAACGGTAACTTCACAAGGGAACGATCATCTACAGTCAATAAGTGAAGAACACATTGCATACAGCACGAAGCCACCAACATCTGGCCCACACCTTGGCAGTAAAGCCAGTTGGGGTGTTCATGATGAACAGATAAGTGACGAGTTGCAGCTGCATAATCTGGAGGACGGCGGTGTTATAATCCACTATGATCCAGTAACAGTGAGTGATGATGAAGTATCACAGATCACGTCTATTGTTGCCGGCGATCTTGATAGAGTGATAGTTGCTCCGTATGCAGATATGGAAACGGCCATCACGTTGACTGCCTGGGGTAAAATCATGAGGCTTGAAAATGTGAACAGTGAAGAGATTGTCCGATTCGTTAATGCGTATAAAGGTATCGACCACCACAGATAGTCTGGTGTTCGCGTGTGAAGCTAGGGAGCGGTAGTCTTAGGTTATTTTTTAAGTGGGATAATCCCTGTCTTGTGCCAGTTCTGCTCGATCGAGCAGAACTGGCAAATGTTGCTTAAACCTTGACAAAAGTGATTAAAACGTGCTAGGTTGCGGCATATATGAATATGCATAACCGCTCTCAAAACAAGGTTGTTGACCTCATTTTCAACAACATTAAAATCATTGCACTCCTGTTCCTTTTCTTGACTGCCTTCGGTGTAGCTACCTTCTCAAGTATCCCGCGTGGAGGTTTTCCAGAGGTGACTGTCAACATCGCCATGGTGACCGTGCCATATCCAAATGCGACGGCTCTTCAGGTGGAAGAGCATATTGCGGGACCGTTGGAAAGCGCATTGGATAAAATCGAAAACGTGGAAAGTGTAGAGACTGTGTCTACGGATAACGCGGGGCTTGCAATCGTGACGATTGATGCTCAGGCAAACATCAACGACACTGTTGCCGAGATTACGGACGAAGTAAACGCAATTCGATTCCCAGAGGACGCGATGGATCCTGTTGTAGATAAGTTTGATGTTGCCATGGTTGGTGATTTCATGATCGGTATCATTGGTGCTACGAATCCTTGGGTACTGTACGAAGTTGCTCGTGACATTGAACGCGAGTTAGAGTCAGTTGATGGGGTTAAGAGTATTGAACAGATGAACCCACTCACACCGGAGCTTGTTGTTACTTTTCGACAAGAAGATTTGGATAGATTTGGTTTGGCTCGTCATGAAGTTGAAAGCGTATTAAAGTTTGCAAACTTCAACGCTCCTGTTGGCTCGTTTAAGAACGGCGAGAATCAGGACGTGAATGTTAGTTTAGAAAAAAGAGTAGACACTGTTAACGAGTACAAGGTTTTCAATGTCGCTGAAGGCGTGATGCTGCAAGAGGTAGCAAACGTAGAGATTGTATTGAACAACAACGATAAGTATAACCGGATAGGCTTCCGAGATGAGGCCGATCCTCTTTCTGATATCAACATCGAGCGCGCAATCGTGCTGTCTGTTTCAAGTGACAAGGGTTCTGACTTGCTGACATTGGAGGACGACTTGCACGCAAAGATGGAGAAGATCGAAAGTGATGAGAAGTACGGAGGTATAAATGTGGTATCAATGTTTTCTATGGCAGAGTCTACTCGTCTTCAGATAGACGAGATTAAGGGATCGCTTCTTGGTCAGCCTATTGAGGCACTTGGCAGCTTTGATTTCCTTGGGTACATGTTTGGAGGACTTTTCCTAGTTGTACTTTTGTTATTCCTATTCATGAACGCGCGTATTGCTATCATGGCAGCACTTGCGATTCCGTTGTCTCTGTTTGTTACTACGATCTATCTGAGCATGATAGGTATTGTGTTGAATACTCTAGTTCTATTTGCGATGATTTTGGCGATCGGACTTGTAGTAGACCCTACAATTGTTTTCTTGGAGTCAATGCAGCGTTTTAAAGAACAAGGATTCGATGGACGCGAAGCTGCAGTCAAAACTATCAAAACAGTTGGAGTTGGAATAACATTGGCGGTTTTGACAAACATCTTGGTGTTCGTGCCATTTGGAATCGTTTCTGGTTTCTTTGGTGAGATTATCAAGTTTATCCCAGTTACAATTATCCCATCGATGGTCGCATCACTGTTGATCCCGGTTCTATTTATGATGCCAGTTGCCGCAAAGGTACTGAAACCAAAAAAGAATATCGATCGAAGTGTGGACCCTGAGCTTGTTGGCGTATGGAAGGTGTCACGCGCTATTGGTAAGGCGGTTTCATGGACTTTGTCTAAGGGAAAAGGGTTTGCATTCCTACGAATATTGATCGTGGCGTTGGCGATTTCTTTACCGTTTGCAATCCAAGGAGCGTTAATATCGTCAGGAGAGGTTGAGATAGTGCAGTTCTCATCGGCTGCTGACTCTGACGCGTTCTTCTTGCAGGCTACGATTGATACCGCTACCGATTTTGAAGACGCGGTTTACGGTGTTGCCGTTCCTATTCAGGACATGGTCGCAGCACAACCAGAGGTTCGTGACTTTAGCTACATGCAACAGACAGGTAACTCATACATGCTTTTGGTGAACTTGCTGCCTTATCAGTTGCGAGAGGATGAGGGTATGCGAACATCAATCGAACTTGTTGAAGATATTGAAGAGGTGATAGAGCAACTCGACCTGGACGCTGAGTTCTTTGTTCTCGCCGACGGTGCTGGACCATCGCTTGAGGAGTTTGCAGTTAAAGTGAGACTTCTTGGAGATGACTCAGAGATATTGGCAGTAGCGTCAGAAGACGTTCGGCAGTTCCTACTTTCATTGGAAGGCGTCACCGAGGTTCAAGATAACGTATCGGACGTAACGTCTGGTGGGTCTATCGTACTAGAGCTAGATGACGACGACATGTTTACGCGTAATCCAATGATGGTATACGGATTGATTGCGAATCAAATTGCAGAAAATGATATTGGAAGTGTAACAATTGACGATACGAATTTTGACATCGTGTCTAAAATCGAGCCTCGAGTTGCGTCTATAAACGAGATAAAGAACATCTCGGTGTTTGACGCTCCAGACGAGTTACCTCCAGGAATGGAGGAGAAGATAGTAGATGTGAACGTCGGTGATTTGCTAGTTGGAATAAAAGAGTACGCGCCAGAATCAATTCGTCGTGCTAACGGTAAGAGATATATAGAAGTGTCTGCTGCAATTAGTGACGACGTTACAGCGCTAGAGATACAGAATCAGCTAGACGAGTACTTGAGCCCAGAAAAGCTAACGATGCTTGGGTTGGCTGAGGACGCTACAGACTTTAAGGGTGAAGCTGACTCAATTACGAAGTCGTTTACAGAGCTTGGAATTTCACTGCTCGTTGCGATTTTCATGATCTACGTACTGCTTGTAGCCTTTTTCCGATCGTACCTAGAGCCGTTCATAATCCTGTTCGCGATTCCATTGGGACTGATTGGAGTAATACTGGCTGTTTGGATGACAACAGGTCAGCTTGGATTCCTAGAGTTGCTTGGGGTGGTTGCTATGGCGGGTATTGTGGTCAATGTGACGATTCTGTTGCTTGACTATGCCAACCAGCAGTTAAAGCACGGAGCGACGCCTGAGAAGGCTATCGCGACGTCTGTTGCAGTGCGGTTCCGACCGATTGTACTTACGCAGCTTACAGCGTTTGGATCACTGATCCCGTTAGTGTTTATTTCACCATTCTGGAAAGGACTTGCTGCCGCAATCATATTTGGAATCGCAACCTCGGCAATCTTGTCACTGTTTGTGACACCGGTACTGTATGTATGGGTTCACAAGATTGGTCGTGGACTACGAATGCTTCCTGGAGTTTCGCGGAAGTTGAAGGGCAAGTTGAAACGGATTCCTAAGTTCAAAGTTACAGTATAAAAGAACATCCATTAGAGTGATCGCATAAGTGCTAATAAGAATAGGTCATATTGGTCCTATAAGACCTATATTCAAAAGCTTTACACCGAGCCACAACCAAAACACCACCAGGATATTTCCTGGTGGTGTTTTGCTTACGCAAGATTACTCTCAACGAACTCCCAGTTTACATGCCCCCAGAATCCCGCAATAAATCCACCGCGGTCGTTCTTGAAATCTAGGTAGTACGCGTGCTCCCAGACGTCGAGTGTTAGCAATGGTGCAAGGTCGGTCCCAGCAGGCGTCTGCGCGTCGTGGTAGTCGCTCACGCTTAGCTTGCCGCTTGAGTCTTGTACAAGCCACACCCAGCCAGAGCCAAAGTGTGAAGCGGCCGATGCTGCGAACTTCTCCTTAAACGCGTCGAAACTTCCAAAATCGCGATCAATGAGCTCGAATATTTTGCCCCCTAGCAAACCCGAGCTCGTAGGGACAGGTCGCGACCTGTCCGCTTCCAGACAATTCCAGAAGAAGGAGTGATTGAAGTGCTGCGCTGCGAGGTTGAAGATCTTTTGGTCTGATCCTCGCGAAGCAGTGATAGTCGTCACGAGTTCATTGTCCGCAAGCTCATGTCCTTCGAGCGCAGTATTGAGCTTACTTACGTATCCAGCATGATGTTTGCCATGATGACGCGAAAATGTCTCAGCGGAGGTCCAGTCTCCAAAGCTTTCAGGGTCGAAGGGAAGGTCTGGTAATGTATGCATAGAATAGTTTTATTTTTATAGACTCATCTTAGCATCAGTGAGCGGATCATAAAAGCTCGTGGTATAATCTATGCGTATGAAAGATAAAGTAAAAAAACAAGTACAAGGATTTGTCGCCTTTGTTCGAGAGCAGGGGGTGATGGGGTTGGCGATAGGTTTTGTTTTGGGAGGGTCGACCAAAGAATTGATATCGAGCTTTGTTGATGACATTATCCGCCCGATACTTAATCTTCTGATTGGCTCAACTGTCGGTCTGGAAGAACTTGCTTTTTACAATATCAAGTATGGATCCTTTCTTGTTTCGTTGATCGACTTCATAATGATTGCGGCCGTCGTATACTTTGTCTTCAAAGGATTCAAGCTACACAGACTAGACCTAAAAAAAGAGACTAAGTAATTCTTCACGTTTTAAGACTCAGGTGGGTTTGAAAACGTGAAAAGTTTATATTGATTGATGTTTCACTTCACTATTCTCACAGTCGGAAAGCAGAAGTCGGGTCCGTATTTGGATCTTATTTCGGATTACTTGAAGCGGCTGGGTCCTTATGCAAAAGTTTTCCGCAAAGAAATTCCGGAGATGCGTTTCACTAGTTACGCCGACAGAAACAAGGTTTTGGATCAAGAAATGGCGTTGATTCGTGATGTTGTTCGGGATGAAGGTGTGATGATTGTTCTGGATGCCGATGGTAAGCAGTTTGACTCTGCGCATTTTGCGGCAAAGTTGCAAGATCTGTCCGAGCAACAGACTCGCCCGATTGTGTTTGTGGTTGGTGGTCCTCTTGGGTTGCATGACGAGTTGAAGGAGAAGTGTGATTTATCGTTATCGCTCTCACCTATGACAATGCCGCATGAGCTCGCGATGGTTGTGTTGTCGGAGCAGATTTACAGAGCAATGACTATCTTGACCAATAAAACGTATCATTACTAAGTATGAAGGATTCAATTAAGTGGACATTTGTTGGGGTGGGTGCAATCGTAGCACTTGGTGTTGGGTGGTATTTAGTCTCGCCTGCGTTCATAACGAGTACAGCGGACGATGCATCGCCATTGGATACTGGGATCGCTACTATTCAGGACGACTTTGAAAGTATGGATAATGAGACTCGAGAAGAGTTTGATAGCGAGATTGAGAAGATGAAGACGTTCGAAGTGGATATGTACGAAAGTAGTCCTGTTATTGACGATTTCTATGGTCCAATAATTCTCTCATCTGGCGCTTTTGTTGAACGGGCGCATGAAGTCGCTGGTACGGCTGTGCTAATAGAGGGTGTCGAGAGCAGGACGTTGAGGTTTGAAGATTTTGAAACTATCAATGGTCCTAACCTTCATATTTATCTGGCTTCAGATCTCGGCTCAGATGACTTTATTGATCTTGGACCAATTCGTGCAACTAAAGGTAATGTAAATTATGATGTTCCAGTTGATATAGATATTGAAAAATACAATAAGGTACTCGTATGGTGCGTGCCATTTAAAGTTTTGTTCAGTTACGCCGAGTTACAGTAAAAATAAAAACCGCGCGAGCGGTTTTTTGTTATAAAAAAAGCACCACCCGGAGAGGCCGGGTGGGCAGTGAGTGTTGCGCGGTTCGCCTACGTGACTACTTCGCGGTTGAGACGGCCGTCGGTGTACACAACGTCATCGTCGATGTCCACCATGAGGTCGTCGATCCGCACCACCCGGAAGCTCCTGTCGTAGACGAGCTCCTCGGGGTGGTTTTCGCCGTTGATGTCGGTCTACATGATGCACCGACGGCTGCTGTTGAACTCGGCGGTCGGATCGTGCCCAGGCATGATCGAATCCTTGTACACGTCACGCACCATCTGGATCGCTTCTTCGGCGCTGTCGGTGGTCTCGAGAATCTGCATCAGCGTCAGCATGTCTCTCTCTCCTCACGCACTGGATGTGCGATTTCTATGCCAAAGCTACCACGAAAAACCAGGTTTGTCAACCGCTCCCCTCGACACGACCTGCTATAATGGGCTAAGGTTGCCTTGTAAACGTATGAAAGCCGCAAAATACCTAAAATGGAGCACGTTGGGAGTTGGAGTGTTAGTATTGTTTCTTTTGTTTTTCACGCAATCAGCGTGTGTTTCAGGCCAATGTGAGCAAGTGAGCGCATGGTCAATATCCGCGGATATTGCGAAAGTACTGGGTTTTTATGAAGATGTTGAGCTGCCAGACGAAGTGAACGTATTGGTTATTGGAGTAGATTCCAGAAAAGGGTCAGACACCGTTCACTGTGACGCGATTCACATGGTTCATATTAATCTTGTAGATGAGCGCATGCATTTTGTGAATATTCCGCGTGGGACATTCAGCTATATCCCTGGCAAGCCTCCAGAGGAGCAGTATCTTGCAAATGTTTGTGACTATATTGATGTTGATGCATTTGTTGACCGCGTTAACGTGATCAGTGGATACGAGGCGGATTATCGTGTGATGGTTGGTTTTTCGCAGGCGCAAGGTTTGTTGCGAGCGCTTGAGTTTAACCCAACTACTACGCTTCAGTATCTTCGCCATCGTCAAAGCTATCAGATCGGAGACCCTCAGAGGAGTTACAACCAGTCGATCTTTTTAAGCGACCTTGTTTTGAATCGAATGGAAGTTGTGAATTCGATCCCTGTCGCCGCGCGGTTCGCACTTTTTCAACTTGTAGACACAGACATGTCGCACAGTTATGCAGACGCTTTATTCTCGTGGTTGTCTAGAAGTAAAATTCCAGGAGACCCAACAAGGATCACGCACGCTACAAAACCGGATTGGACACCGGTGGCAAAAGAGATGCGTCTGGACGAGGATGATGCATACGGTCAGCTTGAGTTGTTGTACGGAGTGTTAAGGTATTACGATCGCTCATTTACTGTTGTGGATCTGCAGAATACTCTCGAGAAGTATATTGACGAGCATGTCGCCAACTCGTACAAATCTCTTGTAGACGGAGATCTTGAGAGTGCGCGTGAAAACCTCGATTTTGTTACGGATCAACAACTCTGGCATCAAGTGGAGGACAACGCAACGCGTATGAGGATAGTTGTGTCGGTAGCAACACTGGACAGCACCATTGAGTGGTACAGGACTTTCGAGGAAGATAGGGCGCTAGGATTAGCAACAACATTGATCGGATTGCTTGAACTCGAAGAAGACTCGAGCGCCGCTATCTTGCAGATTACAACGCATTTAACTGAGTTATTGAAAGATCGAACTTGACAGAGAAAATCGTAGACCCTTACTGGTGTGGATAAAAATTGGCATTATTTTTACAATGGGGGTACAATTTTCGCAAATTCATTAATGATTTTGAACATATGGCAAAAGGACTTACAAAGTCACAACTCATGGCGGAGTTGTCAGAGGTATGGGGGCTTCCAAAGAAAGATGCAATCGAGCAGTTCGAGAAGCTTATTGGTTTGATCCAGGGCGAAGTCAAAGAGAAAGGTGAGCTTATGCTCCCAGGACTTGGCAAGTTGGTTAAGCAGCACCGAAAGGCGCGTATGGGACGTAACCCAGCAACTGGTGAGGCGATTCAGATCGCAGCAAAGACAGTTGTAAAATTCCGAGTAAACAAAGCGGCAAAGGAAGCGATTCTCTAGTCACATTAAAGCGTCGCCTTGTTGGGCGGCGTTTTGGTATACTGTTGTTACATGAAAATTCACTTTGCAAAACCACTACCGTTTACGCCAGACTTTTTGTTACGAAGAGCCGGGTACGCACCACATCACGATCACAAAACAGGGAAGTCTAGTTATACTCGAAAGTTGCGACGTGAGTTCTACCCGAGGTTCCATCTCTATGTGATGGAAACAGATAAGGTGGTGACGTTTGACCTGCACCTGGATCAGAAGAAACCGAGCTATGGCGGGACTAGCGCCCATGCAGGGGAATATGATGGAACTGCGGTCGAAAACGAGATTACACGTGTAAAACAGGCCTTACACAACGCTGCCCGTGGCTGATCGTTGACATATCTTGGCGTATAGGCTATTATTCGCCCAATCAAGGGTTTGAGATCACTGTGTTCTTGGACCCCGTGTCTCATCTCTTTTATCTATATTATCTATGTCAAAGAAAAATAAGAACCCGTCAACAGGAGTAAAGTGTCCAAAACTAAAGTCAGTCACAAGAAAGACAAAACGAGGTGTAATCAAGACAGGAAAGCACCGAGTGTAAAAAAACTCCCGAGGTCAGATGACCTCGGGTTTTTCTGTCTAGCTGTGACCGTGTTACTCAGAAGGATGTTTCTTGGCGAACAGAGCGTCTCTTCGCATCTCACGAATGATGGCGAAGATGATCAGGGCGCCGCTCACAAGGAACAGGATGAACAAGCTGGCGAAAGCGCCATTGATATTCCTGGTGGCGTCTGCGATAAACGTAGCAACCACAGTGGCAATCACCCCGAAAAGCCCAAGTCTACTGCTCCAATCGGACACGGCATCGTCGTCCCCTGGGTCTCCGCTCGATGTCGTTATTTGGCTCCACAATCCCATGCTGCCCCCTTGTCTGGTAGTAATATTCAGTAACTTGATACCAAAAAAACAGCACTGTTGTCAATGCTGTTTTTTTGTTCATGGTTAGCGGTTCTTGGTTCATGGGCAATAGCTGGATCTATCAACCATGAACCGTGTACTTAAACACTCAGTATTTGTCATTGCGAGGAACGA
>JABMPK010000052.1 GCA_013203725.1 Candidatus Uhrbacteria bacterium
AGACAACACGAACATCTGCTGCCATCGCTAAGAACATCTTACGAAGGTTCTCTGCATACCTTTCGATCCCTCGATACTTAACTTTTCCAAGTTTTGTAACACCGGAAACTATCTTTGCAATATCTTCTCCAAACTCTGATGCGATATCATCAATTGTACGATCGGTGTCTTCTGGAACGTCGTGTAACAGCCCCGCGATAACAACAGCTATTGGAAGTCGCATTTGCGCGAGTCGGACTGCTGTTGCTGTGGGGTGTATAATATATGGAGCTCCGGTGTAGCGTTTATCGCCTTTGTGAGCCTCGCTTGCATAATCAAAAGCAAGCCTAACAAAATCAATGTCTGGATTCTCGTATTTATCTTTCAGAGTATTTTCCAACTCTTCCCAAGACCAAAGTTTTTCAGTTATCTGTGGTTCCATAGGTAATGTATATCGTAGCACTTGCTTGAGAATCTTGTAAAGAAGGACAAATTTCTGTACGCTGTAATAAATATCAATATATATGTCAGAAAGACCACCAATGGCCCCGCCGCCCGAAGCGCTAAGAGACGGCGCTGTTCGTCTTGTTGAAGATGAAAAGTCGGTAGATGCTGCAGCAGAAGACTGGGAAGACCACCAGGAAGGGTGGACAAAAGAGGATGAAGCTGAGGCGGAGGCGGCGAGAGAAAGGCAGGCGGAGCTAGAAGAGTATATGGCGGAAGAAGCTGAGATCGAAGCTGAGGAGCGCGAGGAGGCGATGGAGGCGGCGAGGGAAGAATTGGAGGAAGCGGCAGAAGGGGATGGTGAGGAACCACCGGCGCCAGACGCAGACAATGCACGTCCAAAAAACACTGGCGGAAGCGGTGGGCTCGCAAAAGCTGCTAAGTCTTATGGTCCTCTTGGCATTAAAGGAGAGGGTCCATCGTGGGGAGAAAAAAGAATTCGTGATGTTGGGCGCAATATCTCAAACTTTTTTACAACCACACTACCAAACATTGGCCTTGGAATTCTGAAGTATCTGCAAGACAGCGCTGCTAAAATGTCTTTTTCTTGGCTGCCTGGATCAAAGTCGAAGGAGATAGATAAAACACCCGCCCTGGAGTCTCACCTAGATAAGCCAGAAGGCGGAAAGAAGAAAGAATAAAAAACGGACGCAGCCCAGGATGGGCTACGCCGTGATGAGACGAGCATGAATGTCTGCGAAGACCTTCTGCTCGTTTTTTTCTCTTACCGCCAAATCACTCCAGTCAATCCCGTAGAGTTCGAACGGACGCAGGATCTGCAGGAACGGCCAGAAACGTCTCATGCCGTAGAGCCGATCGTTCTCGTCTCCCTTGGAGTACGTCACATTGGCAGCCATCGCGGCTGTCACGATCTGCATCTCTACCAACCTGCCCTCAATGGTGAGGTGTATCCTGTCGGCCACGAACCTCTTTGACGCGTAGGGACTCGTTGACGTTCCTTCCGCGCCGTCTGTAGTAGCGGACTGTTTCAGATGACCACGAGGAACGGTGCCGCCTGGCGAGATGCCAAGCTTGCTACCAAACCACGCGCGACCGATCTTGTAATCCTCGTCTCCTTGGAGGATTAGTCTGACACCGATCTGATCGGGCGTGTATTGCCCAACTTTGCCAACTCGCGACACCCACTTCATCCAGCGTCGGAACAGGAGCTTTCTTCTTGCCTTCACTCCGAACCAGACTTCTTTACTGCCTGGAATGCAGCACGCTCGGATAGTGAAACGGCGCCTTATCGCGCCTGATGTTTCACTTGTCCATCGGTACTTCGATTTTGGATCAAGGTACACGGACCACTTTCGATCCTCCCCCTTGTCCACAATCAGTCCTTGAGCGAGAAGGAAGTCAATGACCCGCTCCATATCGTCGGCGTCCATGATGGCCCGGAGACCAACATCTTCTGGCTCCGGGGCACCCTCTGAATCGGTGTCCTCAAGAAGCTCGTCATCCGACGACTCCTCGTCATCCTCTACATTCACTTTTGACAGTAGCTGGCTACGATACGTTGGATCGTCTCGTAGCAGCATTCCTAGAGTCTGGAGCGTCATGTAGTAGAGCAACCGGCTCTCCCACATACGTCGCAGCTCTGTTCGGGTCCCGGGCTTTGTTTCCGGGAACGCTATCCGCATCAATCTGACCGGGTCGTTTGGGATGCCCTTGTGCTTAAGGAACCCCTCCTTTTTCAGGAATCCTCTTAGTGGCGAGACGCGTCCGAAGTGCTCTTGGCACAAGTACTTCTGGAGCTCTGCTTGTACGTCTGCCTTCAGCATCGCTACAACTTCTTTGAACAGGGGACGCATGAACGCGACCGCCTTCTCAGTTTCTTCAACTGTCGAAGTGACCTGACGAGCGATGCCGCCGAACAACTCCATGTCCGCACACGATGCATTGACCCTGATCCTCGACATCATCTTCTTCAGATCATCGAGCTCGGCTCTGTCGCGATCCGACAGGCTGCTTCTAGCTACACTGCTTGAGGACTGAAGGCCCACGAGCAGCAACGGCGGGAGGTGAAACTGTTCCAACCCCTTCGCGATATTGCTGGTCATAAGACCTCCTGGCTGTGGACTTGAAGATCACCGGAATGGTGAATTCGTGGGCATTGTTACAAAAAAGCGGGGTATTGTCAACCCGCTTTCTTCTTTCTAGTTTTTTTCGGTATGTCGAGAAGCTCTGTCGCTTGCTCGAGTGTAATTTCTAGTACTGTGAACGGCTGCTTTGCTGAAATACTGCGTGATTCCTCGCCAGCCTTGATGTATGGTCCAAATCTTCCAACCTGCACAGTCACATCCTCATTCTTCCATTTACCTAAAGTTCGTGGCAGTGATAGAAGCTGAATTGCAAGACCAAAGTCAACGTCCTCAGCTTTCATGCCGCGCAAGAGGCTCCCGCGTTTTGGCTTTTCTTTGGACCCTTCCTCTTGCTCTCCAACTTGGATGTACGGACCGTAACGCCCTGTGCGAATTGTGATATCAAGTCCAGACTCAGGATCTTTTCCTAGAACTTCCGGCGCAACCTCTTCTTTGACCGTTCCGTCTCTGTTTATCGCAACGGTGTTTTTACACTCAGGGTAATTCGAGCACGCCATGAACTTTCCAAAGCGCCCGATCTTAATAATCATGTCTGACTTACATTTTTCACACTTTTCGTCCGTCGCTTCCTCGGTTAGTTCTTTCTTATCGAGCTCCTTGTCTTTCTTTTCAAGGTTCTTGTGGAAAGGCTTGTAGAACTTGTCGATAACCGGCACCCACTTTTGTTTTCCATCTTCTATTTTATCAAAAGTCTCCTCCATTTTCGCCGTGAACGCTTTGTCCACGATGTCGGGGAAGTGCGCCACCAACATGTCATTTACCGTGTAGGCAATATCGGTTGGGAATAGACGCTTGTTGTCGTCTCGATCAACGTAACCACGATCGATAACTGTTGAGATTGTTGGAGAGTAGGTGGACGGACGACCAATGCCGTGTTCCTCAAGCTCTTTAACAAGCGTCGCATCAGAATATCGTGCTGGTGGTTCCGTGAAGTGCTGTTTTGGCTCGAGCGTTTTCAAATCAACTTTGTCACCTTTAACCATGGGCGGCAAAATATTTTCTTTTGCTGTATCTGGGTATAGTTTTAAATATCCATCAAATGCAATCACCGAACCAGTAACTCTAAATGATCCCGGCTTGCTATCGAGCATTATCTTTTCCTTTGTGAGTTGTGCATCTGCCATCTGTGTAGACACTGCGCGCCTCCAAATAAGGTCATATAACTTAAGCTGGCGAGCATCGAGATGCTCGGCAATCGACTCTGGCGTTAGGTTTGGATTTGTAGGACGGATAGCTTCGTGGGCCTCCTGCGCACCCTTGGTCTTCTTTGTGAAAATACGAGGTTCAGCGAGCGCGTACTCATTACCAAAACTTTCTTTCACAAAAGCATTAGTTTCCTCCAAGAAAGTCTCAGACATGTTCTGAGAGTCTGTACGCATGTAAGTAATCAAACCAGTCATTCCATCTTTACCCAGCTTCACTCCTTCGTATAACTGTTGAGCTAAACGCATAGTCTGCTTGGAGCTGTATCCAAGACGGTTATTGGAATCCTGCTGGAGAGTGGATGTTCGGTAAGGCGCTTTTGGTTGCTTCTTAACCGTCTTTTTCTCGATGGACTCAACAATATATTCGCCTGCAAACAGATCAACCGTCATGGACTTCGCTGTCTCCTCGTCCTTAATGTCCATCTTGGTAACCTTGTCTCCTTTATATGTTGCAAGTATTGCTTCAAAATCCTTCTTGTTCTTGCTAAACATCGCAGCGAGCGACCAGTACTCGACCGAGTCAAAAGCTTCACGCTCACGTTCTCGCTCAACAATGAATCTCATTGCAACCGACTGAACTCGTCCAGCAGACAATCCACGCGCAATTTTTTTCCATAGGAAAGGTGACAGCTCGTAGCCAACCAGTCTGTCTAGAACTCGCCGAGCCTGTTGTGCATCAACGAGGTCGAAGTTGATGTGCCGAGGACTCTTCATCGCTTTCTCAATAGCAGGCTTTGTGATCTCGTGGAAGACAATACGTTGCGCCTTCTTTGGGTCAATCTTAAGCACGTTGGCTAGATGCCAACCAATTGCTTCTCCTTCTCGGTCGTCATCAGTTGCTATGAAGATCTCCTCTGCGGCCTTTGCCATCTTCTTAAGCTCTGCGACTCGCGCCTTCTTGTCGTCTGAGACGATATATTCTGGCGTGTAATCGTTTTCAATATCAACGCCCATGGTCTTACGCGGAAGATCACGAATATGGCCGAATGACGAGGTTACCTCATAACCTGCGCCTAGAATTTTCTTAACCGTTTTAGCCTTGGTTGGAGACTCAACGATTACTAGTCTTTTTGACATAACGTGATTGATAATGTCCGAAAGTGCTCGGACTGTCAAGTTTTGGTATAACAACCGCTTCCAACATGGGTTATCAGTGACTTGAGCTCGAGCAGTGTAATTAACTGCGTTGTGTTTGCGATCGTGCCTTTTGAGACACGTGCAATTTCGTCAATGTTCACAGGCTCGTGTGTAATCAAGCTCAGAAGTGATCGTTCCTCATCAGACATCGGGATCGCTTGCTTAATATCAGCCGCCGCGTGTGCTGCTGACAAGTCTAACACTTCAAGAATATCTTGCACGCACGTTATTGGAATCGCGCCGTCCTTTAGTAGTTGGTGCGGACCTGCTGAAAGAGGAGAAGTGATTGGCCCTGGCACTATCATAACATCTCGGTTTTCTCGGAGAGCCGCCGCCGCTGTAATCATAGTTCCAGACTTGATCGTCGACTCGACAATAATCGTAGCTTTACACATACCGGCTATGATCCTGTTTCGGGCGGGGAAGTGGTAAGAACGATACTGTGTTCCAGTCGGGTGTTCGCTCAATACGCATCCACCAGACGCAATAATCTCGTTTGCAAGATTTTCGTGAGCGCGTGGTGAGATGGATGGGTTGTCGATGCCACCGGCCAGCACAGCTATCGTACGGCCGCCGGCTTCCAATGTAGCTCTGTGAGCCTCGACATCGATTCCGTACGCGAGCCCAGATACGATAGCTATGTTGTGTCGTGCAAGTTCACCGATAAGTTTTCTAGTGACGAGCTTTCCGTAATGCGATGCTTTTCTTGTGCCGACGACTGCTACACAAATTTGATGTGCATCTGGAATTTTCCCACGAAAAAACAGCCGTTCCGGTGGGGAGTGTATCTCCGACAGTAGAGTGGGGAATCGGCTGTCTTGTTTTTGTAAAATTTGGATTGAATCAGACATCATCTCCCTGAATGTTAACGAGCATTTGATCGACTTCATGGGTCGCGTGCTCGATAAGCGTTGGGAGAGTCGCTTTTTGATCATTGCTCCATCGCGCAAGGACATATGCGTCTAGCGGCATTTTGTCTGGCGGACGACCGATACCGACACGGACGCGCCAGAAATCTTTTGTGCCAAGCTTGTTGGTTATTGACTTGAGGCCGTTGTGTCCCGCGTTGCCTCCGCCGAGCTTTGTACGAATCTCGCCAAACGAAATGTCTGCTTCGTCGTGTACCACTATCACCGCACTTGGATCGATCTCGTAGTACGCGGCGTATGACTGTACCGCTTCACCCGATAAGTTCATGAAAGTCTGTGGTTTCATGAAGTGCACTTCAACTCCCTCAATGAACCTTTTTGACGTCAGTGCTCTATGTTTCTTGCTATGAACCCAGTCATCAACAAGTTCGTCTAGAACCGTGAATCCAATGTTGTGACGCGTGTTCTCGTATTTTGCACCCGGGTTACCAAGTCCAACAACAAGAATGCGACTACATTTTTTTGCTAGGTCGCGAGTGGAAGTGGATTGGTGTTCCTGTGAATCCGAATCTTTCTCTGAGCCGGTTTTCAAGGAATCGAAGATACGATAGATGAAGGACATCGGTACGTTTACCCTTAATGATAAGCTCGAACTTTGGTGGTTTGATGTTAACTTGCTTCAATCGGTAGATAACAGGATGGGCAACACCTTTACCACGAGCTGGTCTATGCTTAACAATAATTTGCTTTAGGAATTTATCCAAAGCATTATCGTCAATCACTCGCTCCCGTTCTGCAACAATTGTATCAAATAATGGGAATAGTTTGTGAATTCTCTGACGTTCTTTTGCCGAAACTGTCAAGATGGGAGCGAAGGGGATAAACGGTAAATGCCCACGTACGTAGTTCTCGTACTCCTTTACGGCATTGGTTTCCTTGTTGTCTATCAGATCCCATTTGTTGGCAACGATGATGCATCCAACTCCAGCGTCGTCTATAACTCCAGCAAGACGCTTTTCCTGGTGATCGATTGGCTTTGTAGCATCAAGAACCAAAACAGCGATGTCGGCGTTTCTAAGTGTTGTAATAGTTCGTCGCACCCCCGTTTTTTCCATACCTTCCTCAACACGCGCCTTTCGTCGCAAACCTGCCGTGTCCACAATCACGTAATGTTTATCGTCATACTCAACAAGAGTGTCATTTGGCTCTCGAGTTGTGTGTGCAATTGGTGACGTTATAAAACGCTCTTCTCCCAAAATCGCGTTTACGATTGATGATTTACCAACGTTCGGCTCTCCAACGATAACGATTCGGGGAACTGTTGTTTCTTCAAACAGCGGAAGGATTTTTCCTTGCTTTTCAAATTCATCAAAAATAGTATCAAGTAAGTCTCCAAGACCAACTCCCTTCACACCACTAACTGGACGTGGGAGCTCGAGTCCTGTCTTGTACCACTGTGGATCATGAGCTTCTGACCGAATAGACGCTTTTTCCGCCTTGTTTCCAAGAACAAATACTGGCTGATCTACGTTCTGTAGTATGGCTGCGATCTTTCGATCCTGTGGAAGAAGGCCTTCCTTCATATCAACAACAAACAAAACAATGTCTGCTTCTTCCAGAGCTATTTGTGTCTGGCGAGTAATCTCTCTGTTAAACCCTGTCTCGTCCTCAAATTCAAGTCCACCTGTGTCGATTAGTCGGAACTGACGTCCGCGCCAAAGAACGCGGTCTTCTTTACGGTCACGTGTTGTCCCCAAAACCTCAGAAACCATCGCTTTCCGTGTTTCTGTAAGACGGTTAAAGAGGGTGGATTTACCCACATTGGCACGTCCAATTAAAACAACTGTCGGAAGTGTAGATTCTACGGCTTTCATATAGTTGGCCTCAATAGAGGCGCTAATTGCTGCACAACGTTAGCGTCGTACTAGATTAGCCGAATTCTGCCCTAAAACGACCAAAAAGTCAACTGCTGCAGGGGTTCCGTCGCGCAAACCCTCGTCTTCAAGCTCAATAGAGCGCGGGGTGATACCATCTGTAAATAACCAGCCTGTGACTGTAGTTTCTACATCTGCCTTCAAATAGTCTTGTAAAGCCTTGAGTTCGTCTGGATATGCCCCCTCTGAGAAGTCGTAAATAACGCTATGATCCCAGTCTCGAGTAGCGGCGTTGGCAACTGATGCAACCTCAAATCCTTGGCCTTCAAGCAGTTGAGATGTCCGGAATGCAAGTCCGTTGATAGCGGTCCCATTCTCGATACGGATTTTTACAAGCTGTTCTGGGATTTGGTTTGGGTTGATTGGGGAGAACGCAGGATCCTCTTCAAAAATATTCGCAGCGATAGTACGGATTCCGCTCCAATCATCGTTGTCAGGTAATAAAACGTATGCGCCGTTCAAGTTTGTTTCGTAAAGAGGGCTGTCTGCACTGTTATCCAAAACGTAGTGGTGTATCTTTTCTTGATTAAAGTCCTTCGCGAATGTGGAAAGTCGAACAAGCTCCCATGTTGAGAGGTTTGTGTCGATGTTTTCTTTCACCGTACCGATCAAGCTACTGATACGTCTTGGATTGAAGATAGTTTTTGCAGAAAAGATCTTGTCCTTCACGGCGAGCAGAACTTTTTGCTGACGTCGTGAACGCGCAAAGTCAGAACCTTCTCCGTTTGTACCGTGCCGTGATCGTGAAAACTGCAGCACTGTCTCGCCGTCCATGTGTTGCCAACCTTCTTTGAACACGATGGTTTGAGTCAGGTAGTCTTTTGTTGGATAGAGAGAATCGGAAAACGCATTGTCCACATATACATCAACTCCACCAAGGTTGTTGATAAAATCTTCAAACCCCTGAAAATCGATTTTCACGTAGTACTGCATCTCTTGGTTCAAAAGATCTCCAATAACCTCTGCGGCATATTTAGCGCCACCGCCAGTTTCTTCTGTCTCACCAAAATAGTTTGTATGATTGATTTTTCTCCAACCATATCCAGGAATCGGAATTGCAAGGTCACGTGGAATAGACATCATCCCAACGTCTCCAGTAGATGGTTTATACGAACCATAGATAATGGTGTCTGTAAGCTGGGGTCCGTCATGACCTGCTCCACCAATTCCCATCAGTAGTATATTGATACGATCCTCCTCCTCACCCTTTAGAAGCTTGTCCTCACTTGTAACCAACGACGCGAACGTACGGAAGAACCCGCCGCCCTCTGAATCAGTTGAAAGCTCGGTTTTGCTCATCGCGAAAGAGAATCCAACACCCAAGAG
>JABMPK010000053.1 GCA_013203725.1 Candidatus Uhrbacteria bacterium
CCACCCGGCACGACACCCTCTTCGACAGCAGCCTTTGTGGCAGAAACGGCGTCTATGATTCTATCTTTCTTTTCCTTCATCTCAACCTCGGTCGCCGCACCAACTTTCAAAATCGCAACACCACCAGCCAACTTAGCAACACGCTTTGCCAACTGATCCTTCTTAAACTCCGCATCTGTATTCTTGATCTGCGCATCAAGATAAAGAACGCGCTCCTCAACCTTGTCCGCACTCCCGTGACCGTCAACGATCGTCGTCGAATAAACACCGGCTGTCACCTTCCCCGCGTGTCCAAGATGCTCAAGAGTTGCTTTGTCGAGCGACAGACCGACCTCTTCCGAGATCACAGTTCCACCGGTCAAAATCGCAATATCTTCCAACATCTCCTTACGATGGTCACCAAACCCAGGCGCTTTCAATGCGAGCGCAGAAAAAGCTCCACGCATCCTATTCACTACCAATGTAGACAACGCATCACTATCAACATCCTCGGCAATAATCACAAGTTCCTTTTTTCCCGCGGCTGAGAGCGCCTCGAGCAACGGCAAGATGTCTTGGATCGAACTGATCCTCTTGTCCGTCAACAAAATCGACGCGTCCTCGTACACCGCCTCCATCTTCTCCGTATCTGTCACCATGTACGGCGACACGTAGCCTTTGTCGAACTGCATTCCCTTCACCGCTTCAACCTCAATGCCAAAGCTCGTCCCCTCTTCTACAGAAATCACTCCAGTCTCGCCAACAATGTCCATCGCCTCTGCGATCTTGCGCCCAATCTCCGGATCGTTCGCTGATATCGACGCAACACGCTCAATATCTCCAGCAACTGGCTTCGCGATCTCGTTTTTAATCATCTCCACAACCGCCTCCACCCCTCTCTCGATCCCACGTCGAAGTACCTGCGGATTCGTACCAGCGGCCACAATGCGTAAACCTTCGTGCACCATGGACTGTGCCAAAACGGTAGCGGTAGTAGTTCCGTCACCCGCAACGTCGTTCGTCTTGCTCGCGGCCTGCTTAACCAGAGCGGCCCCCATGTTTTCAAACTTGTCCTCAAGTTCAATCTCCTTTGCGACTGTCACGCCATCCTTGGTCACGATTGGACCACCAAAACCACGATCCAAAATCGCATTGCGCCCCTTAGGACCCAACGTTGCTTTTACCGCGTTCGCTAATATATCTACCCCGGACTTCAACTTCTGCCGTGCGTCTTCACTGAAAATGATTTGCTTTGCCATATTATTCTATCACTGCGATTATCTCCGACGCGTTGATTACGGACATCTTCTCTCCGTCGATCTTGAACTCGTCCGGCGCGTACTTTTTAAATATCACCGTGTCTCCAACTTTGACCTCCATCTCCTGTCGCTGACCGTTTTCGAGCACGGCTCCAGGTCCAACTGCAAGTACCGTTCCACGTTCCGGCTGATCCTTTGCAGCGTCGGGCACGATGATTCCTGATGCCGTAGTTCCACTGTCTTCAACAAGTGAGATCACAACGTTTTGTCCGAGTGGTCGTATATTCATAATAGAAGTTGAGAACATTAAGTGTGCGTCGATTTTGACACGAATAATTTTTGTGGTCAATGATGTAAATCTGGGAGGTAAGTTCCAATGGCCAATTACGAATGTCCAATGAAGGTCCAATCATCAATGACCGAAGTCTAGATATGTTTGACCATTTGTCATTCATTGGACATTGGGACCTGAGATTTGGCAATTTATACCGTGGGGTCTGACCCCAGCTTTGTATTCACTGCTAGGAATATTGCCAGGAGGTATAGGCCTGATGTTTGTGACCACAAGTAATGGTCGCCAAGCGCTACTACTAGTATCACCATTCCAAGGGACATTGCTACCAACGAATCTGATGTTCGCCATCGTTTGTGAATGTTCCGATCCGTTGCGACTACCACGGCGACTAGTAAGAGGAAGCCGAGGAGTCCGAGCTCTACAAAAATTAGTGCAGGCACGTTGTGAACCGGCTGATACTCGTAAACATCTTGTAGAGGCATGATGTGTGCGAGTGCAAACGTGTAGTTTCCTGCACCCGATCCTACTATGAACGGAACTGCTCCACGGAGCGCCAGCTTCCTAGCCTCGCTCCATTGCATTGTTCGCTCCGAGATCGATTGTTCCTCCAATGGGTTGCCGCCGTCGAAACGTGAGCCTAATACTGGCGACATAAACAGCGCTATCAACACAATCGTGGTTGTGGTGAGCAAGATGATGCTCGATGCCCGTTTTTGCTGGTCTTTATGCTTGTTCATCCTGTGCCCAAAGTGGAATACAGCCAATCCTGCCACAAAAGCAAGCCACGCTGAGCGCGATCCAGACATCACCAACGCGCCACCTCCCAACGCCGCTATCATCAGCATCAACAACTCCTGCCTTTTCATACGTCCTCGCGCCGTAACACCGGCAGCGGCCAGGAGCCCGAACGCAAGGAACCCACCAAACATGTTTGGATGTGGAAATGTTCCGTACGCGCGCAACCATCTGCCACCATCATGCTCAATCACTGCAACGCCGAGAGTCTCCGGATCTTGCGCTGCGATCCCGAGCAGGCTTGAAGCATCAATACTTTGTTGCGCTGCTTGAACCCAGCCGAAAAATGCAGGAACCAACATCGATACTGCGACAGATGCC
>JABMPK010000006.1 GCA_013203725.1 Candidatus Uhrbacteria bacterium
ATCCGTGGGCTCACGAGGAATACGAGTGTGTCGTGTCGCCGGTCCACCAAGGCATATCGAACTGGAATGGGAGTAAGCGTATTGTGCGTTGGTGCAAAGATGATCCGTTGAAGATGAGACATATCACGGCACATGAGCTTACTGCATCACTACTTTGTTATAGTGCGTACGAGCTTTGCCGATGCAGGTTTGAGCGATAAGCAGATCTGGGCGTTGGCGGAGACCGCAGCGTTTGCACTTACGTCGTTGACGCCAGAGGCGAAGAACTTCTGGCCGTGGGATAAGCAGGGGTACTACACGAATCATAACTATCCCGAGATCGTGGAGTTGCAAAAAAAGTTGGAACGACCGTTCGTTGAGAGGAAGAGTTTTGATGAGTATGTGAGAGCGGGGATTGAGGTGGTGATAAATAATCAATTTTAAGATATGGAATTTTCAGAAATGCAACGGTTGGTTAGCGTTAACTCGAAACGTTATGTTGAGAAGCACGGTATAGAGGTTACGACGGAATTTCTTTTGTTGAAGTTGATGGAGGAGACGGGTGAATTTGCGGAGGCGCTTGGTATATGTGAGGAGCAATGTCGATTAGATAAAAGAATAGACCCAGCGATAGCGCGTGATAATCTGCAGAATGAGCTCGCCGATGTTATGACTGTCGTTATGGCGATTGCAAACCATCTGGATATAGACTTGGTAGCCGGTTTAGAAAATAAGGTTTTTAAAAAGGGGCGGCGTAGTTTGGAGGAAGCGTCTAAAGAATAGATAGATCAGAATTTACGTATATGAAAAAACTTCCCAAACTCCAGAAGGGTGACAAGGTGGCGATACTGTCACCGTCGTTTGCAGCGCCAGGGATGTTTCCTGAGGTTTTTGAGCTTGGCCTTACGCGGTTGCGTGATGTGTTTGAGCTTGAGCCTGTGGAATTTCCGACGACGAGAAAGCTTGGCGCATCTAAAGAAGAACGTGCGAAAGATCTGATTGATGCGTTTAGCGATCCTGAGATCAAGGCCGTCATTGCAACGATCGGTGGCGATGACCAAGTGACATACATAAAAAATTTACCAGGCGATGTTTTTGCGAATAATCCAAAGCCGTACTTTGGTTATAGCGACAATACGCATTTTATGAACTTCCTATGGTTGAATGGCGTGCCGTCGTTTTACGGTGGGTCGATAATGACTCAGTTTGCAATGCAAGGCGAGATGGATGCGTACACCGTGGAGCATTTAAAAAATGCACTGTTTGGCGGGGGAGAGGTTGAGTTGAAGCCGAGTGAGATGTTTAACGAAGTAGGTCTTGATTGGTCGGATGTTGATAATCTTAAAAAGACGCGCGAGTTACGCGAGAATGCCGGATGGGTTTGGGACGGTGATGGCGTTGGTGAAGGTATAACGTGGGGTGGTTGTGTTGAGTCGATCGACGAGATTATGCGACATGGTTTGCAGATGCCTACGATTGATCAGTTTGACGACGTCGTGCTGTTGTTGGAAACGTCGGAGGAATTACCGAGCGCGTCATACGTTGCGCGAGTTGTCCGAGCTCTCGGCGAGCGGGGCATTCTTGAGCGTGTTAAGGGCGTTGTTGTTGGCCGTCCCAAGGCGTGGGAGTTCGACAAGCAGAACGCGCCGGCGGAGCGCGAGGGGTATCGCGAGGATCAACGGGCAACGATCTTGAAGAGTGTTCGAGCTTACAACGAGTCAGTTCCGATAGTACAGAATGTGGAAATAGGGCATACCGATCCACAGTGCATTATGCCGTATGGTGGAAGGATAACTGTCGACGGGGTGAAGAGGTCGATTGTTGTAGAGTATTAAGGTAAGCTACTGAGTATAAATAAACTTGTTCAAATATATGAAACTATTCTTGACGATGATGATGGCGTTCGTATTTCTTGGGTTCGGGTGTGTTGCTCCAGATAATGATGGCGATGACTTTGGGATTGAGCCGATGGATGAGATTACAGAGACGTTAGACCTTGCGATGGAGGAACCAGAGGACATGAGTGCAATCAACGTGACTCTGCCTGTACCTGGATCAACTGTAACGAGTCCGCTTAACGTAGTGGGTTCTGCACGAGGCAACTGGTTCTTTGAAGCTTCGTTCCCAGTCGTGCTTAAGAATGCTGCTGGCGGCACGCTTGCTGAGGGAGTTGCCACAGCCAGTGCAGACTGGATGACCGAGAACTTTGTACCCTACACGGTAACGCTGACGTTCGCGTCGCAACCAGCGGGGAGTGCCGGGACGCTGACGTTGGTTAGAGACAACCCATCAGGACTTCCAGAAAATGCAGAGTGGCTAGACGTTCCGGTGGTGTTCTAGAGGAAATTGACAATAGTAACGTAGTGCGTTACTATTGGAACGTAAGAAGATATGATTAAAAGTTTTCGAGATAAAAAGGCGGAAAAAATCTTTCATGGAAAGGTAGCTCAAGGATTCTCGGGATCCATATTAAAAGTTGTCCAGAGAAGATTGATCATGTTACACGCCGCAGTGGAGCTTCGTGATTTAAGAATTCCTCCTGGAAATCGATTAGAAGCGTTACGTGGTGACAGGAAAGGTCAACATAGCATACGGATCAACGACAAATGGAGGATCTGTTTTAGGTGGATCAAAGGAGTCGTTCATGATGTTGAGATTGTTGATTATCATAAATAGCGTGATAAAAAGTGGTGTTATTAAAAATACAGCTTATGACAATTAGTATCCATCCTGGAGAAATTTTACTTAGCGAATTTCTTGTTCCGATGAATTTAACGCAGTACCGGCTTGCGCAAGATATTGATGTTCCTGCGCGTAGAATAAACGAGATCGTGCACGGCAAACGTGCAGTTACGGCTGACACAGCGTTAAGGTTGTCGAAGTATTTTGGTACAACGGCGCTTTTCTGGATGAATTTACAAACGTATTACGATCTCTGCAAAGAGGAGAAAAAGTTAGGTAGCAAGCTAAAGGCGGTAAAGGCATTTGCCTGAACAGGTGGTTAAGTTCTGTCCCCGAATGGGGTAGATAGGTATCATCTTTATGCGACAGAACAAGCGATCTGTCTCTACTCGGACGAACAGGCTTGCTCTAGTGAAAGTTGTACTATGAAAAAACACATCGTTATATTTTCTCACGGTTTTGGGGTAAAGAAAGACGACCGTGGTTTGTTTACAGGCATTGCAAACGGACTTTCTGAAATCGAACCGATTCTTTTTGATTACAACGTTGTGGATGAGCATAGCGACAACATGACGGTTCGACCGTTTTCTCGACAGATGGAGATATTGAATCGTGTGATCAATGAACAGCGTGACACTCATCCCGATGCAATCATTGACCTTGTGTGTCATTCGCAAGGGTGTCGTATTGCATCGTTAGCAAGACCGGTCGGAATAAGAAAGACAATATTCCTTGCTCCGCCAACCGATTCGGGGATCGCGCGAACCCTTGAGCGTTATCGCAACAATCCCAAGGCTATCATCAACCTGGAGGGCGTCTCTCAACTGCCGAGGTCGGATGGGAGCACAACGTCCGTGCCGGCGGAGTATTGGCGGGAGAGGATGGCGGAAGGCTCTCCTCTAGAATCGTACAACCAGTTTGCGAACAAGACAGATTTGACGGTAATCAAGGCGTTGCAAGATACAGTGCTCGGTGAAACATCCTTCAAGGGACTGGATCCCAAAGCAAACGTCGTGGAGCTAAAAGGGGACCATGACTTTACGGGTTTGGCGCGTAATGTGATGGTGGAGAAAGTACTGGAGATTCTGGGGGAGGGCTAGTTTGAAGGCATTCGAAACCAATCTCAACACGTAAAAAAGTGGCGGGCACAACGCCTGCCACTTTTTTTGCTTTTCTTGATTTTGCCAGCTTATCGCGTTCGCGACAAACTGGCACCCCGCTAGAACACGACCAAACTCGGACGTTCGACCCGAATGAGTCTCGACTGTGCATAACCTGTGTACAACCCCCGCCTTTGTTCGGCTTTTGTCTAGTATCCAGTATGGGTCACTGGGGGATAGAATGGTACTTGAAGGGTAGGAAGTGGTAAGAAGTGGGAAACGGCATTTGTCGTATCCTTGTTCTTCCTGTTCTCCCTGTTTTTTTCTTGAGGCTGACTAAGGCCTCGGTGGTTCTCATCTCATGTTTCTAGGCGAATACAAACATGCACTTGATGATAAAGGTCGGGTATCTATCCCGGTAAAATTTCGTGCTAGCCTCAAAACTGGTGCGGTGGTTACCCGCGGACTAGATAACGCTCTTGTTCTCTATACTCCTAAGGAGTGGGGACTGCTGGCTCAAAAGCTAGCGAGCCTACCGATCTCCCAACAGAACTCACGCGCGTTCGCCCGGCTCATGCTTGCGGGTGCAATGGACGTGAAGATCGACAAACAAGGTCGCGTTGCCATTCCTGAGTATCTGCGAAAGTACGCTGGTATCAAAAAGAATGTTGTCCTCGCTGGATTGTTTAATCGTATCGAGATTTGGGACGAGTCAACTTGGGAAAGCTATAAGAAAAAAACTGAGGCGGCTAGCTCTGATATTGCAGAGCAGCTTGGAGAACTTGGTATTTAATCTCGCATATGGATCATGTTCAACATATTCCTGTCCTCTTGGAGGAGGTGCGAGAATTCATGCACGCTGAAGCAGGTGGGGTTTATGTTGACGGGACGCTTGGGCACGGCGGTCACACCGAGATGTTGCTGAAAGATTCAGCTCCAGACGGTGTGGTTGTAGGAATAGAGCTTGACTCCCGCAACATGGAGATTGCAAAGGAACGTTTGCAGTCATTTGGTGACAGGGTGAAGTTTGTCTTGGGAAGCTACAGCGACCTTAAGGCGCACTTGGACGATCTAGACATCAAGGAAGTAGATGGAATACTTCTAGATGTTGGGTTCAGTTCATCTCACGTTGATGATCCAATCCGTGGATTTAGTTTTATGAAAGAAGGGCCGTTGGATATGCGGTACGACTCCGACCAGGAGCTCTCAGCTGCAGTAGTTGTGAATTCGTGGCCGGAGGCAAAACTCGCGGAGGCTTTCTTGCTCTACGGAGAGGAAAGACAGGCGCACAAGATTGCAAACGTGATCGTAAAGCGCCGTCGCGAGAAACGCTTTCGTACAACAACAGACCTTTCAGAAACTATTGCGTCAGCCTTGGGGAGGCGCGGGAAGATACATCCCGCAACTCGCGTCTTCCAGGCACTGCGCATTGTAGTAAACGACGAGCTCGGTTCGTTGAAGGCAGTTTTGCCAGACGCGGTGCAGGTGCTCAAGGAAGGTGGTCACATTTGTGTGATCGCATTCCACTCGTTAGAAGATCGCATCGTAAAAAAATATATGCGAGGATCGACTGACATAGAGGTACTAACAAAACGACCGATAGTACCAACCGAGGAAGAACAAAAAAACAACCCACGCGCGCGAAGTGCAAAATTGCGTGTGGCGAAAAAACAAAAATCTAATGAAAACTATCAGAAAAACAAGACGTAAGTCTAACTCTATCCCGTTTTGGAACGTGGTATGTGTGTTAACGTTGCTCCTTATTGGAGGAGGCTACGTGTTTCAAATGTCGTCGGTAACGCAACGTGGGTATCAAATTCGTGATTTAGAAGTAGCGGTACAGGATTTGGAAATGGAGGCGGAGCAGTTAAAGGTTCAGGTTGCAGAAACAACAAGCCTTTCTAATGTTTCAGAGCGAATGCAAATTCTTGGATTCACAGAACCGGATCAAATTACCTACATAGAAGGACCAGAAGCCGTTGCCGTTCGATAGTATGAGTATTTATCAATATATGATTCTAAACTTTGACGCAATGTCATCGTTAGTGAAAGTTTTGTTCTCCAGCTAACATCGCACTCTGATGTCATCTTACGAAAATTCGTAATCTGAGATCAGAATGGGATACAAGCATGCCCTTCTGTGTGAGAAGTGACGCTCAAAAGAAACTGTGGAATTTCCACAGTTTTCTTTTTGAGCGTCACCCTGACACGTCGCTCGCGAGCGACGTG
>JABMPK010000007.1 GCA_013203725.1 Candidatus Uhrbacteria bacterium
AGGTGACGGAGCGCCAATGGTTGAAATCTCATTTGTATAATATGGAAGAAGTAAAAAGAATAACGCATCAGTTCGACGCAACAGGTAAAGCACCTGGTCGACTTGCAGCAGAGATTTCGACCGTTCTTCAGGGAAAGGATCGACCTGACTACAAACCCAACATGGACATGGGCGGCTTTGTAAGTGTTGAGAATGCAGTTGAAATGAAGATTACAGGCAACAAGATGGACGATAAGATCTACTACCGTCACTCTGGTCACCCGGGTGGATTGAAGCAGGAGACAATGAAGCGTGTTTGGGACAAAGACCCAACAGAGGTATTGCGACGAGCAGTATTGCGCATGTTACCTAAAAACCGACTTCGTACAGAGCGTATGAAACGATTGATGATCAAGAAGTAATATGGCTGACGAAAAAACTACAACATTTACAGGAGAGTACGTTCGAGGTCTTGGACGTCGAAAAGCCTCTGTAGCGCAGGTGCGTGTTTACAAAGCAGGAAAAGGACAGTTTATCGTCAACGGACGAGAGATGAAGGACTATTTTCCAGTTTTGGAATGGCAGCAGCGAGTAACAGCAGCCTTGACGACAGCCGGAATGGCAGAGACAGCCGATGTTACAGTGCGTGTACTTGGAGGAGGAGTACGAGCACAAGCTGACTCAGTGTCCCTTGGAGTAGCGCGAGCGTTACTAAAGATCGACGCAGACCTACGAGCATCTTTGAAATCAGAAGGACTACTTTCACGTGACGCACGTGTAAAGGAGCGAAAGAAACCAGGACTAAAGAAGGCTCGAAAGGCCCCGCAATGGAGCAAACGATAGTTTGCGACATACTGAGCGGCAGTCGAAGTGTGGTCAAAGCGATAAAAAAACGCCACCCAGAGATGGGTGGTTTTCGTTTACGCTACCTTTTTGCTCACTGCTCTGAAGAAGACGATGGCCTTCTTCACCTTTCTCGCACACCAGACGGTGCCAACGATGAGCGCAGATCCGATCCCTCCGAATCCAGCTGCGACCCAGTATGTATGCTCGACCAGAGCAGTGACGCCAAGGATCATCGCCAAGATGCCGACCAGCAGGAATACCAGGCCGATCACAGAACCCGCGATCACTACAACTAGCTTAATCACGACTTCATGCATCACTAGCTCCTTGCGATTTCTTCTGGTGGAAGCGTTTCTCGAGCGGCCTGGATGAATTTGACTTCAATCCACTTGCCGATCCATCGCATCGGACCAGCTGCGAACAGCAGCCCAAAGACTGCCATCAGCATGATCTCATTCTCGTCGATCATCTTGAAAACCGCGAGACCGAGAATCAACAGGCCATAGAGCGCCAGAATCAACTCGGGAATCCAACTTGCGATTGCTAGGACGATCATCTTCAGCAATCCAACGACCTTTAGGTTCAGTTTCATACTTCCTCCTAGCCCAAGGTATACCTCAGATTGCTACGCAGGTCAATTGATCTAGCACTCATTATAGGGTAGGATACGCTTAATATATGTCGCGTTTAGCACGCAATACAGCGTTTCTAACTATCGCATCAATAGGACAAAAGTTTATAGCTTTTGTCTATTTTGCTTTGATTGCACGGATTGTTGGCGTTGAGTGGACAGGGAAGTACTTCTTAGCATTGTCGATCACAACAATGGTCGGCGTGATCGCGGACTTTGGTCTTACGCCAGTACTCGTTCGCGAGACTGCAAAGCATCCAGACGACCAGCAAAAGATCTTGAGCCACGTGCTTGGAATGAAGCTTGGGTTGAGTGCGCTTGCAGCTGCGATTGTAGTTATAGTATCGTTTGCGCTTGGATATGACGAGCTTACGAGGTCGCTCATGTATGTCGCGATCGGTGTGATGATTCTGGACTCTTTTCACCTCACATACTACGGAGTCTTCCGTGGGCGTCACACGCTCGGATTCGAATCGATTGGTATCTTTATCGGACAAGCAATAACACTCATGATCGGAGTAACGAGTTTGTTGGTTGCGCCGAATCTTGTTGTACTAATCATTGCACTACTCGGTGGAAGTCTTTGGAATGTCCTGTACTCATCTTCAAGGTTACGCAAGGTGGGGTTAAATCCTTTCAAGTTCGAGATTGGAGCGTGGTCAAAGAAACTGTTAAAGATGGCCTTTCCGTTTGCTCTCGCTGCTATCTTCGTCAAGATCTACTCTACAACAGACTCGATACTTCTCGAGCGCCACCTTGGCGACGAAGCTGTTGGTTGGTACTCAATCGCATACAAACTCACATACGCCTTCCAATTTTTACCAATGGCATTCGTTGCTGCCTTGTATCCAACATTCAGCAAGTTGATACATGACAACGATCCCAAGAAACTAGAAGACACGTTCAACAAAGCGATGTGGTACATGATGATCTTGGCCGTTCCGATCGTTATGGGAATCTCCGCCGTTGCACACGACGTAGTTCCCCTCATTTATGGCACCGATTATTTGAACTCTGTAATGCCACTACAGGTACTAATATTTGTTCTATTTTTCATCTTCCTAGATTTCCCAATCGGCGCATTGCTCAATGCAGACGATCGCCAGGCTACCAAGACTGCGATAATGGGTGGGACTATGATTATCAACGTTGTAGCGAATCTGATATTGATCCCGCTCTATGGAATACTTGGCGCAAGTATCGCTGCAGTTATAAGCTTTGCATTCCTGTTCGGTGCAGGAATGATCGCTGTTAGAAAGTCTCTGAAATACGATCTTATGAAGCTTCTAAAGATCTGGGCACCAATAGTACTGTCTGGAATATTCATGTTCCTGGCTGTAACCGGACTTCAGCCCTATGTTCACGTTGCCGTGGAAGTGATTGCGGGTGGAGCTGTATATGTAGCCGGTCTCTTCATCTTCAAAGCGATTGCATTTGACCAGATCAAGGAATTCCTTCAAGGTATACGTAAAGTATGAAGATGTGCACTTTGACCATAGATTATCCGCCTGCAAAGGGTGGGGTTGCGCGATACACCGAGGAGGTGTGCCGTTTTTTTGGTGATGATATGACGGTGCTCACAAACGAGGAGCATAAGTTCATGACCGACGGTTGGCCAGGTTGGATCGGTGCGCTTCAACTTTTACTCGATCGCGAGGACGACGTTTTGATGGTGCATCACGTTTTACCTCTCGGGATTGTTGCTTTTTTAAACTGGCGACGTAACAAGGTTCCCTACGTCGTGTTCCTGCATGGAATGGACTTTGAACTCGCAACTCGCAACTCATGGAAGAAGTTTATTACGAAGATCATCTTAAAGAGGGCTCATACAGTAGTCACGAATACAAAGTATCTTGCGAACGAGGTGAAAAGTTTCTCTAAAATTGAACCTGTCGTTGTGTATCCGATGCCGGGAATTATGGCTGACGGCGAATCGGGAATGGGGAATGGGGAATCGGGGGTTTTGAGCTTGATTTCTGTTGGACGACTTGTTGAGCGAAAAGGACATCAAAGAGTATTGCAGGCTCTCGCAAAAATGCCTCACATGCACGATCGTTTGCACTACAAGATATATGGTGGAGATGGAGCGTATCGCAGTGATCTTGAAGAGCTCGTGTCAGAGTTAGATCTAGGCGATGTTGTGGAGATCAACGTAGATGCCGCGGATAACGAGATTAAGCAGAGCTTGAGTTCTGCTGACCTTTTTGTGATGCCGACCATTACGACGCAGGGTGACCGTGAAGGATTCGGAATTGTGTACGCGGAGGCTGCCACGTTTGGTGTGCCGTCGATAGCTAGCCGTATTCCGGGTGTGGACGAGGCTGTGCTGGATGGCGAGACTGGATTGCTCGTAGGCTCGGACGACGAGCTTGCCGACGCCATGATGCGACTAATACAGGACCATGAGTTCCGGGGGAAGCTTGGAGCAGCAGCAAGGGCTCGCGTTGAATCCGAGTTCACGCACGATGCCGTGTTCGCTGAGCTTAAAGCGAGAATGGAACAAATATGATTTCTGTAATTATTCCAACCTACAACCACGCAAGTTCGGTCGTGAAGACGATCGAGTCTGCTTTGGCGTCACAGAATGTAAATACCGAGATTATTGTTATTGACGACGGGTCCACAGACGACACAAAGGAAGTTCTATCTCAGTACGACGGAAATGATGCTGTGAAAGTTATCTATCAAAAAAACCGTGGATCAAACCCAACAAGAAACCGTGGGTATGATGAGTCGGAAGGAGAGTATCTAATCTTCCTAGATGCAGATGCAGTACTTGAGCCTGACGCGCTTTCGCAGCTAAAGAACGTTTTACGAGATTCCAAAGCTTCGTTCTCTTACTCAGACTTTAGATTCGGATGGAAGCTTTTCAAAACCGGTGAATACGATCTGGAACGTTTGCGTAAGATGAACTACATTCACACATCGAGCTTGATAAAGCGAGAAGATTTTCCAAAGTTCGACGAAGCAATCAAGCGTTTTCAAGACTGGGACCTTTGGCTCACTATGGCCGCGCAAGGGAAGACTGGTGTTTATGTTCCAGGTGAACTGATGAGCATGACAGTTGAGCGCGCGGGTATTTCTTCTTGGCTGCCAAAGAGTTGGTACAAGGCTCCATGGAAGTGGTTGCCGTGGATTGCTCTACGTGTCAAGAAGTATGAGGACGCAAAACAGATCATCAAAGCAAAACACTCACTATGATGCCTACCTTTGTAAAGCAGTTCACCGGTAAGTCGATGTGGGTTATTTTTGGTAGCTTGATCACTCTAGACCTGCTTTCGTTCCTAACTCTGCACACATCGGTTGAGACAGTGCTGTTTACGGCATCGCTCATATTACTTGTTTTTATAGCAAACAAATCCCCGGAATGGCTCTTTCCGATTGCCATGGCGGAGATTATTGCAACATCGAATGGTCACAGTTTTAATACAGTATTGTTTGGCGTGTCGGTTGGGTTAAGGATCGCAATCTTTGCAGTGCTCGTGATTGCATCAGGGATCAAGCTTGTGCGAAAGCGTGAGAATCCAATTCCTCATCGATACCGTATAGTTTCTATTCTATTAGTAGCAGTTGTAATTTACGGAGCGATCCTGGGTCTACTGAACGGCAACGGGATGAGGAACCTTTATCTTGACGCAAATGGTTACCTTGCAATCGGATACATCTTCGCAGCGTGGATTTGGGTACGAAATGCAGATTCGCGTAGGCAGCTTTTTCAGGCAGTCGGAGCCGGGATACTTTGGATCGCAATCAAGACGCTTCTGTTCTTGTTTATGTTTGGCCACCTTCACCCAAAAACACTCGATCCTATCTACAAGTGGATCCGTGATACTCGCCTAGGAGAAGTCACATTACAAGGTGGGAATATTTACCGAATCTTCTTGCAGTCACAATGGTTCTTGGTGCCGGCGATGTTAACAACAGCCGCATACATCTGGCTCGCCGAGCGTTCACGAGAAACTGGAGTGCGAGTGTTGTTCATGATCACGTTCGCAGCGATACTGGCGAGTTTGTCGCGCAGTTTCTGGGTTGCTCTAGTTGTGACCGTTCCGATACTTGCAGTGGCAGTTTTGCGATGGAGCGGTTGGAAGAAATTCGTGAACAAGATTCCAGACTTCGCAGCAGTCAAGATCGGTACAGTCGCAATGTTGTGGGTGATTATTGCTATACCAATTTATCAATCTACGAACTTCTCGTTCTTCAGCGATCTTTTTTCCGGTCGAGCGACTGGAGTTAGCGACGTCGCTATAGACTCACGACAAAGTTTGCTGACACCGATGATCGACGCAGTCATTGATTCCCCAGCAACTGGATACGGGCTAGGGTCAACGCTCACGTACAATACGAGCGATCCACGTTGGATCGATGATCATGAGACCAATATTGTAGAAACCTACGCATTCGAGTGGGGGTGGTTAGACATCTGGATCAAGTTCGGCATCCTTGGTGTGTTCGCATTGCTCTGGCTCGCGTTCCTGATAACGCAAGACCTCTGGCAACTGTTCAGGATCGACAAGCCGAGACGCTGGCTGCACCTGTCTCTGCTGCTCAGTTTGATTGGGATATATGTTGTTCACTTCTTCTCACCATACTTAAACCATCCGATTGGGTGGGGGACCATTGCGATAATTATCGCGTTGATTCCGTTTGAGGATAGGCGTCTGGAGGCGGTGCGTGTGAAAGAGCCAGTACAAGCTAGAAGACGGAAACGAGCTGGGGTGATTGCTAGAAAGGCTGATTGAATGTTGCTCAGGCGTATAGGTCGTATAAGACTTATTGGACCTATAAGCTTATGGTCACCAAGTGCTTGACGGTGAATACCTTTTGTGTCACACTTCCGGTAGCAATGAGTTTAGAAGGCGGTTTAATTCCGCAGCTGTCTCTTCGCAACGGTAAGTCTACGGCGAGCCCGATCATTACTCATGTTGGAACCACCTGCGTTGCAGGGTACATTCACGCGTCGAAGAGCGCGTGTTTTCTTTTTGCCGTAATACTCGCGCTACTAGCTATTTCATTCAGCCAGATCTTGTCATTGCGAACGGCAGTGAAGCAACCTCGATAAGTGCTCTACATGAGCGCACCTATTGGGTTTGCTTCGTTCCTCGCAATGACAAGATAGCAAACACCAGCTCGTAGGGACAGGTCGCGAC
>JABMPK010000054.1 GCA_013203725.1 Candidatus Uhrbacteria bacterium
AATACCAGCTCGTAGGGACAGGTCGCGACCTGTCCGCTTCTAGCAAATATCAAGCAACAAAAAAAGACAAGCTCGAGCTTGTCTTTTCTGTGCAACGATCTTATTGCAAAATCGGGTACTTCTTTACTATCTTCGTCTTAGACCAACGCTGTCCAAATCCCCAAAGATATCCCGACGATGTCAGCGTTAGACCAAACAATATAATCGCGTTAACGATATGCTAGTCTATCAGAGGATTGTGCTCTGGCGGAATAGATCCTGCCAAGAACATAAGAACCATCATGGTAACACCTGCATATCCAGCGATACGGACACCAATTCCAAGAATCAGAGCAAGACCAATTAACAGCAGCCCGAGCATGAACAGCCAATCAACTAGCACGTTACCTGCGAGCCCCTGGAATATCTCTGCAAACGGTCCCTTTGTAGCAAAGCTCAAAAACCCAAATGTCGGCGATCCTCCGGCCAACCACGAAGCCTCAGGCGCCGTGGTAAAACCTAGCCCGTAGAGCTTGTCCAAAAACGGCCACAGAAAAGTCCAACCCAACACTATCCTTAAAATCGACCAAACGTAATCCTCCTTTTTCTTTTTCATACAACAGTACAGATAATAATTAGTTAAACCGCATTCTCTTTATTTCAAAATAATATCACGACTAACGTACTTGATCATAAAATGATGTTAATAACTCAGAAACAATTTGTGGACAACCTGCCTTTACCTTATTATTTTTTGTTATAATGATTGCATATGATAACTAAAAACACGCGAGCAAATATTAGCACTATAGACCAGATCCTTTGCGAAGATCGATTCTCCGAACTAGTAATAAACAGTCTCCCAGGAGTTTTTTATATCTTTGACGCAAAAGGTAAGTTTATTTTGTGGAATAAGACCTTTGAAAAAGTTACAGGCTATTCAAAAAAAGAGATTGCACAGTCGTCTCCTGTTGATTACTTTTTAAAGTCAGAAAAGAAACTTGTAACCAGCAGCATTAGCCGAGCTCTAAACTCTGGGAAAGCAGAGGTTGAGGCATTGTTTGTCTCCAAGAATGGCAAACAGACTCCATATCTTTTTAATGAGAACCGAATAGTTATTGGAAAAAAAAAGTATGTTGCGGGACTTGGGATAGATCGCTCAGAGGCTAAAGAATTTCAAGACAAGCTTCGGAAAAGTGAGTATCGATCTAGGACATTAATGTACAACTCCCCTTTTTCTATAGAACTATACGATTCTGATGGAAACTGGCTAGAGGGTAATAAGGCATGGGAGAAGCTCTGGAATTTGAAACCAAGTGACGCGAGGGGGAAATTCAACATCCTTAAAGATAAGCAAGCGAAAAAAAAAGGAATTGATAAATATTTCAGAAAAGCTCTTAAAGGCGAAACCGTAGCACTTCCGGATCTTTTCTATAGTGCAGAAGAGGCTGTGGGTACTGGAAAGTCTAGATGGCTCCGATCTTCGTTTTACTCAATTAATGGTGACCCGGATAAAACAGTATACGTTGTTGTGACGCATGTTGATATCACCGAGAAAAAAGAGCATGAACACAAACTTGCAGAATCTGAGGAAATGCACAGGCTTTTGTATGAAAAAGCCAGCGGTGCAATAATGCTGCTAAAACCTCCAACATGTAACTTTGTAGAAGGAAATAAGGCAGCGATAAAATTGTTTGGCCTTAGTAATGACAAACAATTTTCAGCTCTGAAGCTGTGGGACGTATCGCCAAAGTATCAGCCAGACGGTCAACTTTCTTCTGTTAAAGGAAAGAAGTTTATACGTAGAGCTTTAAAGGAAGGTCAATGTAAGTTCGAGTGGACCCATAAGAAACCGAAAGGAGATATTTTTTCTGTAGAAGTACAACTCGATAGAATCAAGCTGGGGGACGAAATTTTCTTGCAAGCGCGCGTACAAGATATCAGCAAAAGAAAGATTGATGAACAAGAATTACATGATGCCAAAAACCTGTTTGAAGATATTGCAAAGTCTTCTGGTGACTGGCTATGGGAAACCGATGTAGCCGGTAATTACACGTATGCTTCTGGGAAAGTTAAAAAAATTCTTGGCTACACAGCAAAAGAAGTCATTGGGATATCCCCATTCAACTTCATGTCTAAAGAGGAAGCTGTCCGTACCAGCAAGATCTTCAGTAAACTCAGTAAGGAAAAGAAGCCAATCGTCAACCTCGAACACATAGAGATCTCTACTGATGGTAAGCCTGTACACATTCTTACAAACGGTGTGCCTATCCTGAACGTCGGCGGAGACTTGGTCGGATATAGAGGGTTCAACACCGATATTTCAATCAAGATACACTCTAAGATGGAGGACCAGATTGACATTCGGAACTATGGACTTATATCTAAAGTTGGAATGATGCTCAATGAACCTGATCATTTTGAAAGCAGGCTTGTTAAAGCATTTGGTCATATAGGAGAAGTGTTGTCCATAAACAAGATTGCTAAATTCCGAGTTGATCACGATACAAATCTGGCGTATGAAATTGTTTCATGGACATTGCATGGCAACAAACACGTCGACAAGAAACCAAAAAAAATAAAGTATACAAAGGCTGTATCTAATATCATACTCAAAAAAAACCTCGTAAATTCACGATCAAAAAAGAATCTTAAAAGTGAAACTTTTGATTTTTTCCGTGATGCAAACTATAGGTCAGCAATAGCGTTACCTGGAAGGCCGATTAGTAAATCAGACAGCTTTATTGTTTTCAACTCTATCGAGAGACATAATATCTGGAATTACGAGGAAATAAACGTGCTGAAAATTTTAGTTGATATGATTTCCCTCGCGTTAGAGCGCGAGACCATCCGTATACAAATTGTGAACGAGCGTAACAAGCTTCAAAGGACACTTTTTGCGATGAGCGACGGGGTTATAGTGTTAGGCAAAGATCTTATAGTCACCGATTTCAATCATGCGGCCGAGACAATGACCATGGTTCGTGCTACTGATATTATCGGCAAGTCATTCAACAAGGAAATATCGCTAGTGAAGATTAACGATCCTGAAAAAAAGGATATCTTAATTCTTGAACATATGATCTCTGGTACTATACGTCGTAGAGTACAAAAAACTGCGATAAAAACGGCAAAAGGGAAAATCATACCTATCGGATATAATACGACACCACTTCATGGTTCTGATGATGTAATTACTGGTCACGTTATTGTTTTCCGCGATATCACAGCAGAGCAAGAAGCGGACAAAGTGAAGAATGAGTTCGTATCTGTTGCGTCACATCAACTTCGTACTCCGTTAACTGGTGTGAAGTGGCTAACCGAGGTGTTGGTTAATAGCGACAAGCAGGAATTGAATGTACAGCAGCTACAGATGATCAAAGAAATCCGAGAACGAAACGAGGACATGATAAAACTTGTCTCTGATCTACTTAATGTTTCCCGCATGGATGCAGACGAGGTTCTGGATCTGACATATTCTAGATCTGACATGAAAGGAATTATCAAATCTATTATCAAAGAAAACACTCTCTTGGCCGCAAAAAATGGGAATAAGGTAAATTTCATCACGAGCGATAAGGACAATAAGATCCTTGTTGAAATCGATAGTAGTCGCATGAAGGAAGCGATAAAAAATGCTGTCGATAACGCTATCAAGTATTCAAGAAAGAAGGGCGAGGTGACAATCAGAGCCTCCCAAACGGAGAAAAATGTCCTAATTCAAATTCAGGATAAAGGATACGGAATACCAGAAAGACAACAACATAGAGTATTCGATAAATTTTTCCGCGCAGATAATGCAATCAAGTTACAGACAAGCGGAACAGGGCTCGGTCTCTACATCACCAAGACGATTGTCGACGCGCATGGAGGAAAAATATGGGTTACATCAAAACTTGGAGAAGGTACTACGGTGCATATCCAACTTCCAAAAACGCATAAAAAGAATTAATAATCTTGCATAACAAAAGAACCAGCGCATGCTGGCTCTTTTGTTACTTGTATCTTTGCTTGATTATTACTGCACCTGTTCTACCCCTCTCCTTCGAAGGCTTTGTAGCCATGCAAGGATTATCATGAGCACTATCAAGGTTGCGATAGTGGTGTACAGATTGAGGTAGCTGAACGCTGATGCGAACATGTTCTTTTCTACCGTGAACACGCTCACTGCGCCTGGTCCGGTTTTAACCTTTGCGACCGGGTCGACTGCAACTGCGTATATCGTGTGGTCGCCTGGCGCCAACTCAACGTCATCCTGGGAATGCTCTACGGCCCACACTCCCTCATCGTCAGTCTTTGTGAAGTATGCCAGAGCCTGTGTACTGTGCACGTAAACGGCAACGTCCGAGTTCGGCATCGCGATACCTGCAAACCGGAACGTGTTACCAGTAGCCTGCGATACTGCCTGCGTTACCTGAGGTCTTGGCAAGCCTGGTAGCTCTATGGCCCCTGAGAGCTCCTCTAGAAGCTCTAGTGACGGCGCAACAGGCGCTATAACCACTGGAGGCAGAGTTTCGCCACCAATGATAGGAAGCGGTGTTACAACGACCCCGGGAACTAATTCTACGATCACCGAGGAAGGCTCGCTCACGTTGTTCGCTTGGTCGATCACACGAATCGTAAATTCATGTTCTCCAATATCGAGCGCGCTTATTGAAGGAATGATCAACGACCAGTTCCCATCGTTATCTGCCTCCACCACGAATGTCGTTGTGTTATCCAGCACGATCTCGATTGTAGCGAACGGTTCAGCGACGCCCGTAAGCACTGGTGTTTCGTCGTTTATCAGATTCGACGATGGTGCTTTTATTTCTGACGGAACTGGAGGTGAAAGATCTATAACAAATGTAACTGTTTCTGAGAACGGACTCAATATTCTTCTACTATCCACCGCCTGTACGGCTAATCTGTGGATTCCTTCCGTGAGCGTAAACAGCTCACCGAATCGTCCAAACGCATCAGCCGGGGATATAAACTCTCCCACAAAACTGCCGTTGTCGTATAAGTGAAGTAGGTATCCAGGTTCCGCTAATCCTGAGACTCGGATATTGGTGTAATTAACTCGTTGAGCTATCGGAGACAGAATTGGTGCGCTAGGTACTGGGTTTACAATCCCGAGTCCCTGTCCACTACCACCTCCTGACGCTACAACCGGAGTTGGCGTCGGTGTTGGAGCAGACGCTACGTACACGTTGATGTCGCTGACTGTCAACTCGTTACCAAAACTATCAACCGCCCAAATCTTCACAAATAGGTCTGACGTCGTAACGACTCCTGTGATCACCGTTGAGATTGTGAGCGCATTGCTCAGCAACGGATCGTCCGTAGTATTCCACTCAAGCGCGGTTCCTGTACGACCTTGTACGTCCGCCTGGGTTGCGCCGTGCCAGAGCTCATAGTGGTCAAAGTTTGTGTCGGTTGCCGGTGTCCAGTTTAGCGTTGCTGTTGTGTTGGTAGTCGAGAATGCTGAGAGTCCTGCCAATCCTGCTGGGTCCGCGGTGTCGAGCGTGAAGTCTGATGACTCCAGTAACAATCCAGAATTACTAAACGCATCAACAGCAGAAAGCCGCACCCTCATATTTGGAACATCCTGCCCTGCAAAATCTGCTTCAGCATCCCATGTAAAACTATTTCCCACACCCGTAGTTTGACCAGAACCAATATCTCCACTTACCGATGTGTCAGTGACAAGCCAGCTGACTCCCCCATCTTCCGATATATCCAAACTAACTAGGAGTCCCGAAGCAGCGTCGTCAGACAAGTCGTATGTAACGGTAACAGTATTCGCTCCTGCGTCTTGTACTCCAACAAGGTTGCTGATTACTGGCCCCGCCGTATCGATCGAGAATGACGAACTACTGGAATAAGCTCCTTGATTTCCGTAATAGTCGATTGAGCGCACTCGAACTCTCATGTCGGCCTCATACTGACCTGCAAAATCCGTTCCAGCATCCCAAGTGATAGTCTGGTTCGTGCCAGTTATCTGCCCAGATCCAACCGCTCCATTCAAACTAGTGTCCGCAACCGTCCAAGTTGACCCACCGTCATCAGAAATATCGATCTCAACAAGATGCCCCGCCGTAGTAACATCTACTAAGTCATACAATATTACAACGTCTGTAGTCCCGCCAGTTTGGGAGGCGGATACGTTTGATACTTCTGGATTTTTTGAGTCGACAGAGAAATTGGAAGATTCATAATATGATCCAACGTTTC
>JABMPK010000055.1 GCA_013203725.1 Candidatus Uhrbacteria bacterium
CTTCTCTCCGCATCGGTAGAAGTTGCTGTTTCGGGCACAAGCGACGACTCTGGTACCAGCAACTCAGCCGGTGCAACTGATGCTGGCTGACGAACTCGGCGAGCGCTTGCGAAGACGTTTCTTACGCTCGCTGCTTTGATCGGCATATCGCGCTTGTCTGCAACTTCCTGAATGATCTGTTCGAGACCATTCCACAATGTTCGACATTCACCACACCGGTGGTTCACGGTCTTGAGACCATCGCGCCCGCAGTCCATACAACGGCTCTCATCGACCTTGCCATCGCAACATGTCCTCATGCGCTTCCACTCAAGAACAGTCTGCGATGTTTGATGTGTCTTGACTCCACACGCCGCGCAGAATCGAATGCGAATCATCTCGATATGTGCATCGTTGATGATCACGCTCATCCTGATCTGCGTGTGTGCCGCGGCTGATCGGCTCTTTGCCAAATACAACCGACCTTCGATCCACTTACGAATCCCCGCCTCTGTCCACAGAACATTCCTCACCTCGGAGGAGCAGTCAGTAGTGTCATTACTCATGGCGTCCTCCTTAGCTAGGTTCAAAGTAACGTTAGCGTCAATATGGGGTTCTGTCAATCCAGACAACAAAAAACCACCCTATCCGGGTGGCTTATTGTTTAATGGAACAAAATTGTAAAGTAACTTGTTGTTGACTCTGCCTCCACACCTTCTATTACCGCGGAATTTGTATGCTGAAGCAACGTTTGTTCGTTTGCGTTCAAAGCATCCATGGCGGAAAATAGCGTGATGAGTGATGGTGGTGAATCAAGGTAGTCGCTGTTCATTTGTGCGATGGTCGCCGAATCTCTGGCATCGATAGCTCGTGACGTCACAAGATCGTGCTCGTTCGCAATGTTGAGTGGCAAGTAATGCGAGAAGTCTACTGAGGCGATTATCAGAGTGTTTTTGTCCGCGAGCGCTTCGCCCAGTTTCTCAGACTGGAAAATGTCGTGCTTCGAGCTTAACACTATCGGGACAACTTTCGCGTCAGGAAAATAGTGCGCAATATATGGAATCAATGTTCCAACAGAGTGTTCGTCAACAACAACGTTATTATCTTCTACCGTGTAGCCGTCTGTCACAAGCTCGGACATAAAGCTGCCGTCATGACCAACGTTTCCGTTACTCATCTTCCAATCCAATGAACTCGTGATCGCATTTCCATCTCCAACCTCCTCATGGTTCGGACCAACAATCACGATCGTGCTTGGATGCGAGCTCAAGGCAAGTTGACCGAATGCTTCCGCGATCAAGTCACTTGCCAGAGCATGATGTGGGATAATCGCACCTTTAATTTCTCCATCAACGACCTTAACATCTGTCTCTGTTCGTTCAACGGAATCATAGAACCTTCTCTCATCAAACTGTACCGGCGCAGTATTAACATCAACGGCTTCATAACCTCGTCGCGCTTCAACCGGATCTACAATCCTTCCTTGAATCTCCGACCCGAATATCCAAGCGCCACCGACCACCACAACGCAAAGTGCAATACGGCGGACGGTGCGAATGTGATTTAACAACATATTACTGAATAGTAACGGTGGTCCCCTCAGAAAACGCTTGCATACTCGGAATGTCCATCGACTGAATCGAGACTGGCTCTGCAACGTAGGTTCCTGGATTTGTTACACGCGCATAGTAGGTGAAGTATGGACGATTGTTCGCTCTCCAATTAGCCCTACCACTCGTTGTGAACTTGATCCGCTGACCATCGATCTGGTACGGGTATCGAACACTCTTGCCCTTCGTGCTCAAACCTGCACGGTAAGGGCCTGTAACAATCTTCATGCCACTAGGTAACAAGTCAGTTACTTGGTACGTCCCGTCGTATGCATTTGCGTCAAACTCAAGGTTAACGCGGACCTCCACAAAGTCTCCCTCTGAGAATGTTGTAGTGCTCCGACCGTCAACAAGATAGTCACGTTTGATATCTATATATCTGCTTGACTCCTCAACTTCTGCTAACGCTACTTCATAATAGCTCATCATGCCAACATTTCCCGATATATCAGAGAACTCTATCGACTGACGCTGCTCAGGCGTGACGCTAACTTTATGCACCTGTCCGTGATCCAATGTCACCTTCTCCTTATTACCGTCGATCACCATGTTGAAGCTAACTTCTCCTGGAACAAGGTTTGGCAATGCCTTACTGATAAAGATGGTCTTCTCCAAACTCACCAATTGCTCTTTGGATCGCGCGCTTGATGCGTAGTTCCACAGTGAGTCCTGATACTCATCCTGCAAACCTGCAGACAAGATCGCGGCAAGCGCAGAAGCTTCTATCGTATTCTCCTTGTCATCATCTATGTTCAAACGTACATATGAATCATCGTCCTCTCCATATTCCTCAAGAATATCTAGGTACATGATCCGCGCTAACTCACGGTCGCCGATCTCTTCCAATGCGAGCGCGATGTAAAGCCGATCGAGTACGGTTGCATCTTGTACAGTCGCCACATGTTGAATCTTGGTTAGAACAGGCTCGTTCAAACCAGCTAGACCCCACAGTGCGATAGATACCTCCTCTAAACTCGACTCGTCACTCTCAACAATCTCATAGAAGTAACCAGCCAACGCATACTCGTCTATGTGCCCTGGTGCTGCGACCGCGACCTTTGCGCTTAGCAACAAGTCAGGATCTGCGTATGGCAACAATGCAATACCGCCCTTCTGATACGCCGAGTAGTCGGAGTCGCTTAAGATGTTCTCTTCTTGGAAGTATGTCTCTCTCATCTCAGCACTCAAATCTCTTGCAAGTTTCTGATCCACTCTGTCACCATATCTCCAACTCAACCTTCGCAGGTCATTGTAATACTGTCCTTGATTTTGATCAGAGAATACTAGAGTTGTTCTAGCAGTATCTGATCCAGCAGGCACTACGCCATCCGCAAGTCCAACATATGACTGAACACCATCCATAAGTCGTGAGTTCACAACAGACACAGGAAGCTTCACAGCATCGTCGTAACCAACACCCTCTGCACTAACGGTAACGTTGTGCATACCTTGAGCGTTAGACAAATCCGGTAATGCTACATGCAATGGCTGGAATGCTTTTCCGGTAGTTGTCTGGTCTAGCCCGATCGTATCGGACTCAACACTAAACTCAACATTATCACCATCAGACAACGCATCTCCAAATGCTCGTACAGATATTTCTGGAATGTCGGCCGACAAATACTCCTTAGCCATCACAACATCAGCAAACAGTGGCTTGCTTACAGCGATCGCTTCAAACTCAACCCCAGCTTGAAGATCACTTGATATTGCCTGGGTTGTTACGCGCCATGACGTTATGTTGTCTGGTAGCGTAAACTCGATTCGCGCGTTTCCGCTCGCATCAGTCTGCAGGCTCTTAAAGAGCGCAGTGTCCACAAATGTCTCACGGACTCCACCTTTATCGTTGTGAACATACAAGTCGTTCGCGAGATATGTGTGGTATGTCTCAACATGGAAGTTGAAAACTTGCACCTGCTCTCTTACCCACTCAATAGACTCAATACGTACTGGTTCTCCTGCAGAGTTAATCATTACATCTCCAATCTTTGCTTCTCCGATCATCTGCCAACCATTGTTTATAAAGACACGATGAACAGGTGTAACTTCAAGATCACCGTTCACGATCATGTACTCCGGAACAAGATGCTCGAAAGTCTCCACTACCGATGCGGGGACAAGGCGATCTGACTTTTCGCTCATTCGGGTAAGAATCATGTCGCCCGCCTTGATGTCTTCTATATTTTTTAACGAGCCGTCAGCCATCGTGATCTTGGTACCCGGTAAGAAACAGCCACCACCTTCTGCCATACTTTCTGCAGCTTCGAGCTCTGTATACAAGTGAGTAGACTCAGTCGAAAGCTCACCACTTGGCAGAGTTACGTATAGCGCCTCAAGTGGATCAACAAGCTCGTTAGAGATTGCGTAAAACGCTTCATCCACAAGATTAACGTTTACAGACGCGCTCTTTCCACGACCATCTTTGTCTTTAACTCTAACATTAAGTACAACGTCTTCCCCTGGCTCGTAAACTTCTTTGTCTTTTTCGATCTCAATTTGCAATTCACGATCAGTAGTATCCAACTTTACTGGAGGCTCAAAGAATGACGTGAACGCTTCATGGTATCTATTTCCATCGAAGTAAACTCCTTCAACATATACATTTGGAGCATGTCGATTTTGGAATCGGAACGAGTAGTCAGCTGACGACTCTACCGAGTATTCCTGCAACCCACGTTGTAGCTGGTAGTACAAGAATTGATCATCGCCACCCTCTACTCGTTCGTCATTGTTAACGAACTCGAAATTCACCTGATCCCCAACAGCGTATTCAGAATCTTCGTCCCTATTCTCCAATGTGTAGAAATCTCGAACAATATCCTGTCTGTATTTGAGAGCAGAGTAATAATGTGCATCAGTAACATTCACACGTCCAGAACTATCCGTACCGCTTACCTTGATCTGGTACGACTTGTTTGCCTCCGGTGAAAATGAGTACGTGAATTCTCCATTCTTATCTGTCACGCCCTGGAATTCACCAGCTGGCGTTTCTACTCTTGTGTATTTATATCTCTTGTGTGTGATTTTATTTATGAAGTCATAATACTGTCCGATTTCAATCTTATCGTAGCTGATTTCAACAATACTTCCATTAATTGGAATATTAGGCGAAAGTTCTCCATCGTAAATTCCGCGCGTGTAAACATTCGCACCATCATTAACACGATCAAGATCCACATCGTTCACAGTTGTAACTATGTTTACCTTACCATCGTCTTGCTTCTCGGTAATAGTCTTCATGTTGATATGAGAATTGAAAACCGAGACCACAGAGTATGTGTCAATGTCTCCCAGTTCCGCTCGTTGCGGTGACGCGTATAGTGATAGTTGCCGAGTGTTGTAGCAGTATTTTTGTTTAAGTCCGCAAGTATCATACTTTGTATCATAAGTTACACTTGCTTCACCTGCAATATCTGTTTCTACATTATTATCACGTATAACTTCTGGTAATCCAGATGCCGTTAATTTAATGCCAACGTCAGGCACTGGCGTTCCTTCAAAGAAGTTTGCCGAGATATCGAACGTCATATCTTCCCCCACAAAAACAGCTCGTTTTTCTGGGGTAATAGTTACGTCATACGCCGGCTTTGTATATGTTCTAACATTGATAGCTCGACTTTGAATCAAATCATCACCAACATAATACTTCGCAGTGTAATATCCGGGTGATACGCGATCAAGATTGAAAGAGCCTTCAAATACTCCATCAGTCACGCTGACCTGCTCTGTGGACAAGGCGATATCTTCACCGTACCCATTGCTGTAACCGTATCCGGTCAGCTCAACACGAATGCTATCAACGTCGCCACCCTTGCGTGGCTCTACAAACCCCCAGTACTGAACAGTATCTCCTGGAAGATACATCGCTCTGTCTGTGTAAATATGTCGCCAATAGTCGCTTGATGCTGTTGCACCCTGATTATAGTATCCATAGAAACTGAACTCACGCTCAAGCTCTATAATAACCTCGTCCTCTCCATCGCTGACTCTCACATACCTAACGAAGTATGCATCCTTGTCTATATCTAGAAATTTATCTGTATCCAAAGTCGCTACACCGTTACGATCGACCGTCGTAGATGCATCGCGTCCAATAACAGATACGGTCGCACCGACCACAGCCTCATCACTTTCAACGTTATGTGCCCAAACCAGCGTATCGGTCTCTGTCACCGTCGCATATACCGCCAAGTTTGTGATCTCAATGTAGGCCTGATACTTAATATCTTCAACCTCAACAGACATCAAGTAGAATCCTTTCTCTAGAGAGTCAGGCAGAACAAGATACTGACGATTGTTGTAACTATTCAATGTGTAAGTTTGAATCTCTAAATCTGTCTTCATCACGGATGTTAAAGATGAGACATCGTACTTATGTGACTCACGCGCCCAGCTCGCCCAAATCGGTGTCTGAGACTTTACTGCCAATGCATTTGAAAATTGATCAGCGCTAGAAAACGAGTACAGTTCAACTGGGAACGTGCCTGTTTTCTGTCCATAAGAATAAATTGGTATTGCAACTGTGTCTTGTGGCGAGTACTGAATGACGTCATCAGTGAACGCAAACGCCGATCGTCTTTGCCCTCGTCGTAGTGCGTTTGGACTCGTTTCGAATTGGAACACGTAATCCTCCATCAATGTTTCGTCTGATCCCACTATCCCCAACTCCTTATCTACCGTAACTGTGTAAATTTCTCCAGCCTTGAGATCGTTTGGAACAAACACGACGGTTCTACCATGGGTCTCAAACGTTCCCTGAACATTCGGACTGATTGAAATATGATCCTTTGCATCCTGCAAATTCTCATGGCTGAACGTGATTTCTATCCCAGTATCAAGTGGCACGTTGTCTGATAAGTTACCGGGCAGTGTGTTGCGAACCTTGAAAGTATCTTTTACCTGGAACGCCCATGAAAACTCGCGATCAAAACGGAATCCTGTTTCTGCAATAAATGATGCCGAGATTTCAATCCGGTACACCGTTCTGTCATCTAGCGGAGAGTCAGGAGTCACACGAAATGTATGATCATCTATAACCTCGAACGCGAAATCGGCTGCTGGTGTCAGCTGAATGTTTGCTTTCAGGTCTTCAGGGTCCACAGTGTCTTTACTTGTGATAGTAAAACTTGTGCCTGCATCGACTCCAATGGAATCGCCATTCGTAGCCTGAATACTAAAGTTGTCCTGAGCGTATGCGGAATTAACCACTAAACGCGAAAACTGACCAAATGGACCCGGTTGTGCCGGACCACTTCCTGGCCAGTACTGAACTGTAGTTGCCACTACGGCAACAATTAAAAGACTCACAACTGCAACGCTCATGCGCTGAGGTGTGAACATCATGTAAAAAGGTATCCTTTTCTTGTTCATATCGGAATTTGTTGAGGACGCTTTCTCGGTACGCCTTGCGCGCAGGATATCCTGCTTCAATCTTGCCTGAAAATCAGCAGATGCTGGCAATTCCCGATTTGCGTGTGTTATTAGCTTGTCTCCTGCTTCTAACAACGCAGAAACTTCAGGATCATTACAATCCTGAGCCCCAATGCCCGAATTTAGAGCATTTTCAAGATTTTTAGCCTTATCTTTGGACATATTCCTTGTATTTCTCTTCAAATTTCTTCAAAGCCCTATAAACCCTCACCCCAGCGTTACTCACCGATATTCCAAGCGTTTCTGCGATCTCGATATTAGAGAACTGGGCAAAAAACTTGAGTTGCAATACTTCCTGATCCTTCTCCGGTAACTTGCCTAGCACCTCCTCAACATTCTCACGATCCACAGAATCACTCGCATATTGCTCTGGGCTAGGATCGGAGCTTTCTAAGTGCACCATCGGCTCAATGTCCATTTCTTGTCGCTTACCTTGTCTACGATAGTGATCAATAACTGTATTCGTTGCAATCCTATACAGCCAAGCTTGAAACGACGCGCTCCCATTTTTGTATGTATCCAGCTTAGTAAAAGCCTTTAGAAATGTGGACGAAAGTAGATCCTCCGCCGTCTGACGGTGACCAACTCTACGTAATATGTACTTGTATATCTTAGGAAAATAAAAATCGTACAAAGCGCAAAACGCATCGTCGTCGGTTTTTGCTTGTTCCACGAGCATATCTTCATCTTGAAGTTGTGTATTTACAATTATGTCACTCATACACTTATACGCTCATCCCTACTTTTAATTACACGGTCCAACATTTATACCATTGTACATCAAAATTGAGCCCAGCACTGCAAGTGTCCACATCTTACGCTTGACAAAAGTAGAATATCTACGTGATATAATGTGAGTCCTCCCAATGTTATTCATAAAATGTAATATGGCAGAAGAAATTACAACCAGAGAGATATTCGACACATTGGTGGGCTTTGCAAAGAGTACAGAGGAGAATTTTAGTGTCATGAAGTCAGATATGGCAAAACTCGATGTAAGAGTCACGAGCATTGAATCAAACATGGTCACTAAGCACTATTTTGACGATAAACTTGCTAATCTTCGTGGCGAGTTGATTCAAATCTAGACCGCAAAATCCAAGTAGCTTGCACGTAAAAGATTTGTAATAAGTTCTCCCAATGTTATTCATAAAATGTAATATGGCAGAAGAAATTACAACCAGAGAGATATTCGACACATTGGTGGGCTTTGCAAAAAGCACCGAGGAGAATTTTGTTATTGTAAAAGCAGACATCTCAGATCTTAAGACCGACGTCGGTGTGCTTAAGACCGACGTCGCCGTTCTTAAGATTAGTGTTGAAAAACTTGAAACTAATGTAACTAGAATAGACTCACAAATGGTCACCAAGCACTATCTGGATGATAAACTCGCTAATCTTCGTGGTGAGTTGATTCAAATCATAGATCGTAAAATACAATTGGCGCGAATATAAGCCCGCGCCCATTCTGTTGACTAATTTCCAATTACCAAGTACTATCCACCGCGTTAGACAAACCAACATGGTCCCATCCCGTCGAACGGGATTAGGAGGTGTTGCAGCCATGATCATAAAGTGGTTGTTTGCAAATTCTCCGCATACACAACAACATGGTCCCATCGTCTAACGGTTAGGACATCAGGTTCTCATCCTGGAAATCGGGGTTCGATTCCCCGTGGGATCACCAAAAGCGCTCGAGCGAAAGCTCGGGCTTTTTTGTGTGGTCATTATCCAATATTCAAGATTTAAACTCGTTTTAGCAACTACGTGGTGCATTGAGTATAGAACGCGGCGGTAGCCTAAAAGCCTTGACAAAAGGACATTTTAATACTATTGTCTTGCACAGATTCAAACAAAGAGCTGAGGAGGCTTATAGTGGCATTCGTACTTGAAATCGTTGCATACGAGGGGATGTCGTTCGCCGAAGATGGTGGGCGCCCGAACGGAGATGGTGTAGTGCAGGTTTGTGTCGATGTACGGAAGCCTGAGGGCTTCGCGAACATGGCTATCGAACTCATCGAGGATGCGGTCGCGACCAACGGGTGCAAGCCCAATTTCGTAGCGCTCGCGCCCGAAGTGTGCCCCGCTCTCGACGCCGAAATCCGAGCCGCCATTCGTGCACGCGGATTCACGGTCTCGACCGGAATCGCATACATAGACTGACGGTCCTACTGACCGCCCAACAAGAGCCAGCCCCTATCGAGTGATCGATGTGGAGACCGGTCACTTGGTGGGCGGTTCTTGTTTTAACAACTCAACCATCGGGTCACCAAAAGTGGCTGCTTATTACGAGCGGTTTTTTTGTTTGATGATTGTTAAAAAAAACGACGAGGCCAGAAGGGCCTCGTCTAGGTCTTGCTCAACTCACTTGGACTTGATCTTCAGCGACGACGTGTTGCCCTTCCGATCCTCGTAGCGATCGGTCAACCAACCCGCTTCGTCGAACTTCGCCTGAAGGTACATCCAAGCGTAGGACCCACTCGTCATGTCATCCGGAATGTAGAGGCCACCGATCGTGCACGTGTCCCAGCCGTCAGCGTCGTACCTACGGGGGACCACGTTCATCCACGCGTTCACCACTCGCTCTATGTATGCCTCTGCGGCGAGTCTGGTTGCAGCGTTGTGTTTCTCCAGCATGAGACCTTGCTCTGCAGGGCTCGGGATATGTACAGGCATTTCTTCTCCGGTTCTTTTGTCTGTTCCACGCGGACATGCGAGGTAAAATCAAGCTATCAGAATATTCAACCTTTGTCAATACTTATTGCCTATAGCCGAATTCCAGACATACCGCCCCACCCCGTAAATGAGCTAACTTTAGTAAAGTATGGCTCATATGCGAAGAATCACTTATCTGGAGAGGGCTATTATTGAGGTTTGTTTGGCGTCTGGGACAAGTCACA
>JABMPK010000056.1 GCA_013203725.1 Candidatus Uhrbacteria bacterium
CTGGCCGGGCGTCCCGGCCGGGACGCGCCGTTGGCGCCAGGCTGGCGCGGGAATGGAGTTGGCCCGCCCGGAGGGATTCGAACCCCCGACCTTCTGATCCGAAGTCAGACGCTCTATCCAGCTGAGCTAATCCTGCTTGTTTTTGAACGTGAGAACTATACCAACATTGGGGATATTCGTCAATACATTTATTTAGCTCAACATATCAACATGCCATATGCAATCTGATGTATAATGAATAACATAATTATATCATTTTGTTACATACCCAGATCCGTCGTGACAAACGTCGACTCTGAGTTTAAGCATATTAATCAATAAATATGGCAACATCAACAAAAACAAGGACGTCCGTTAAGACAAAGGTTGCAATAGCCATAGCCAGTGGGGCTGTGCTCGCCGCAGCTGCAGCTGGAGTTTACCAAGTAGACAAGAAGAGCTACACGAAAGAAACCGCCCCTCGACAAGAGATTGTTCAGGAGGTTCAAAAATCAAGTTTTAGTCTACGAGGTCCTATTGCTGGTCTATATTCAGCGTCTGTTTCGTTTAAGACAACAGTGGACATTCCAGCGAAAGCGAACATCATGGTGTTGATGCCAGAGGGTTTGAGTGTCGATCGTGCGACCGTTACTGTAGACGGTTCATTGATCGGTGAATATTTCTTGAGTCAGCAGGGGCGCGTTGTTGTAATCAACAGAGATGGAAACGGCGCAGTCATTAAGGAAGGGAAGACAATACAAATGCTTGTTGGAAAGATTGCAGTTGTTGACTCCAAGATATTTTCACCTGATGGTGCCGCAACTGTGGCTATTCAATACTTAGAGCCTGCAAAGAAATTGCCAGATTTTGGAGTCTCAGATATTTATCTTGAAGGTGACATTGTTACAATCATACTTCAAAATCAGGGAGTCGATAGCGACTTACAAAATATGCAAATCAGCATTGAGTCCGATGGTGACATGAATCGAACATACACCACGAAGACACTCGCTGACCAACGTTTCCTGATTGGAAACAGCTTTAGTAAGTTGCAGCCGGGTGCTATTAAGGAGACAACAACTATTAAAGTATGTATAGATTCAAATCAGGTTGCGGAGGAGCTTAATGAAGGGAATAACTGTTTAAAGAAAAAATTAGACGTAAAAGAAAGTATTGCGCAAGACGCTGCTGATCTCCCTGATGAAGTAAAAGCTCCTGAGTCAGATGTTGCAGCAGATGATGCTGCAGGTTCCGACGTTGCGAATGACGGTAGTGCAAGCGACGATTCTGGAAGCGACGTTTCGGCGGACGATGGCAAAAAGATTCCTGAAATTAAGCAGGATCAAGACAACGACGGAGATATCGCGACAACTGGAGTGTTAGAAGTTCTTTCACCAAACGGTGGAGAGGTCGTGACGGTTGGTGATACTATTGAGATTCGATGGAAAGGAGACAGCGAGCGTGTTCGAGAGGTTGCTTTAGGACTAATGGACGATGATGACCAAATTGGATTCTTTGAAAAAGGAATCTCGATAAAGGACGGATCATACAAATGGCAGATTCCTGAAGATATCAGGGCAAGAAAGGCTCGTATTCGAATCGTTGGATACGATGTGAAAACAAAGCAAACAGTAGAAGACTTGTCGGACAAATGGTTCGAAATCACATACAAGATTGCGAAGGAAGACGAAGATAATGATCGTTTAAATAACAGAGAAGACGATACAGATAGGCTTAAGGGCGACGTGGAGGATAAGTCTGATGCCGGTGATACTGCCGAGGACGGTTCAGACACGAGCGGTGACCCTGCAGACGGTTCTGACGCAGACTCGGGAACTACGAGTGGTGGTACATCGTCAGGTGATGTTGTTAGAAGGGGAGGTTCTGGCGGCGGATCTGGCAACGGATCGTCTGGAACTGGGGCATTTACTCTTGGGTACGACAACTTGATCAAGCTTCAGTGCCCAACCGCTGCTACATATGATTTGAATCACCCTTGTCGGACTGTTTACTACTACAGCACGCTTGGAACACGACACGCATTTCCAAACTCCAAGGTATTCTTTACATGGTACAGCGGATTTGGCGACGTGAAGATTATCTCAAAGGACACAATGGCGTCGATTCCACTGGGACAGAACGTGACATACCGCCCGGGAACACGAATGGTGAAGTTCCAAACAGCTGATGTTGTTTACACGGTGAACCGTGGTGGAGTATTGCGAGCTGTGGAGACCGAACAGTTGGCAGGACAGCTTTACGGCATTGCATGGAACACAAAGATCGACGATATTAACGACGCCTTCTACACAGACTATGGCTTTGGCGCACCGTTGATTACTTCAGGCGACTTTAGTGCTTCAGCCGCTATTCAGTCAGTTCAGTCAATTAACGATTCACTTTAATATGACGGAATGGATTATCCGAATCGCCGTACTCGTCTTCGTGCTCGCTCTCTTCTACATGATGTGGCAGAAGCAGCAGAAGGCAGGCGGCGGTCCGCCGGGAAAAACAAAGGGGGGTAATCTTGGTTCGTTTACAACAGACTTAACGGAGATGGCTGAGAAGGGTCAGCTTGATCCTTTTGCCGGGCGCGAGGACGAGATTGAGCGAGTGATTCATATCATCCTTCGCCGGACAAAAAACAATCCATTACTACTTGGAGAGCCTGGCGTTGGAAAGACAGCAGTGGTTGAAGGTCTCGCTATTCGCATGTCGAAGGGTGAAGTTCCGGAGAAGTTGAAAGGGAAGAGACTCGTGTCTTTGAACGTGAACGCCCTGGTGTCCGATACCAAGTTTCGTGGTGAGCTGGAGACGCGATTGCGTGGATTGCTCGAGGAGATACAGGGTTACGGACGCAAGGTGATCTTGTTTATTGACGAGATTCATGTTCTGCAACAGGTGGGGAAGTCCGAGGGGTCGCTTGCGATCACGGATGTGCTGAAGCCAGCGTTGGCAAGAGGCGACCTGCAATTGCTTGGGGCGACTACTTGGAGTGAGTATCAGGAATTTATCAAGCCGGATCAGGCATTGGACCGCCGATTACAGCCTGTGCTAGTTGACGAGCCGAATCAGGAAATTGCGATCAAGATGCTAAAGGGGATTCGTGGGACGTATGAGGAGTTTCACAATGTTAAGATAACCGATGAAGCTATTGAGGCAGCGGTTAAGCTGAGCGACGAGAAGATATCGGGACGATACTTACCGGACAAAGCGATAGACCTCATGGACGAGGCGTCTGCCAAGGTATCTATAGAAGGCAGCAACGCTCATATTGCTCCTATGGGAGTTGTGCACGCGGCGTCCAAGGAGGCAGACGGAACTGTGAACGTGGATGATATTTCAGACGTGGTGGATCAGTGGGTCATTCACAGTAAAGCAGAAGAGAAACGCGATGCGAGGCGGTAGAAAAAATATTGCTAACGTACGCAAGAGCGTCGTCCTATGGGGGTCGGCGTTTTTGTTTGTGGCAAATCTCTGGGTATCGAGCGTTGCGCTGGGTGTTGTTGCGGGCTTGGTGTGGATTGTGGTTGTTATCAGTACGTTTGCACAGCAGGATCGGTTTGGCGCGTCCGAGCTTGAGAGATATCTTTTCTCGAGCCTGTTTGTAATGTCATTAATTGGCCTGATGCTATCGGTGGGATACTTGGCATCGAGTTTGAGTCCGGTCTTGATCGTGGGCGTGATCTTCTTGGTGACGCTTCTCTGCTCGAGGTCGCGAGCTGGCGTTCGCTTGAGCGGACGCACAGAAGGGCGTCCCTACATGCTAGGGATCACACTTCACAGGTTGCATTGGACAAACTTCTTGGCGGTGTTGATCGGGCTCGGCGACATCTTTATATTGTTGCAGGCAGTCGGAGTTAGAACTTCGGACGCGTTGTCGAGTCCGTGGTCACTATTTGGAGCGTCGATCTTTATATTGTTTGGCTTTATCTCTTTCGCATTGCTAGTAATCGCGGACGAACGAAAAGATGACCTAAGTATTTTCTTAACAGTGTTTCATTTCTTCACAGCGATCTTGATCTCTACGATCGTATTCAAGATAGGGTTCGGTTTTGACCCGTTCATACATCGCGCCGCAGAAACTGAGCTGTCACTTAGAGGAGTCATCGAACCAAAGCAGATTCTCTACACGGGTCAGTACGTGATGGTGACAGCGATTCATAAGCTCACCGCGCTTCCGGTAAAGATAGTCGACACATGGATGGTTCCATTGGTATCGAGTTTGTTGATTCCACTGGCTGCCTATCTTGGATTGCATAGAGGGTTCGATCTTGCAGAACGCGAGGCTCGTACCTGGGCCCATGTCATATTCCTACTGCCACCGATGCCTCTTACGTTCACTGTTCCGTTTAACATTACATTCGCGCTATTTTTCTCGGTAGTATTCTTTCTATTACTCGACCTTAATAGAGTGCAGTGGGGAATACTCTACCTTGTATCATTTTTCGCGATCTTAACGCATCCGCTCCTTGGCGTGCCTATGATGCTACTTATTGCTATGGTGCATGGGTGGAATCGCAAGCTTATGGTTTTGACTAGCATCGTTGCTATACCGGTAATGTTTGCTGTGAACAATATTGGAGCAGGCTTGGATACTGTGAGCTTTCTAAACCCATTGGCTCGATCCTCGATGTTCTTTAATTTGTTCATTGATCCGTATCAGCACAACCTTTTTCCAATTCCACAGATCTGGGAGGCTTTATATCTTTATAAAACATGGGTGATGTGGATGATGCTCGGAGTCGCTACACTTGGAGCTCGTCACATGACAAATTTAAGGACGAGGTCTGCTTATGCTGCAAGCGCATTCTCGTTAATGCTCGGTGTCTTTCTGCTGAGCACGATGTTTGTGTTCAAGGATATTATTTGGTACGAGCAGGCGGAGTTCTCGCTCAGGTTGATACAGGGGATCTCACTCCTCGCGCTACCGTTCGTAGCTCTGCACGGCGCTACGAAAACTCGGAGTCTTTCGGAGATTAGGCGGTACATTCTATTCGGTGTAGTGGCGATTGCAATGACGTGCTCGTGGTATTTCTCGTATCCGAGACTCGATCCTAAGTCGATAACGCCAGGAGTATCTGTGAGCGCGACAGATGTTGAGGCAGTTTACAGGATCGACGAGATGGCAGGGGGCGATGAGTACATTGTGTTGTCGGGTCAGATGATGAGCGCGGTGGCACTTCAGGAGTTTGGTTTTCGCGATTATGTTGTGGCTGACGGTGAGGAGTATCTATGGTACGCGTTGCCAACAGGCGGTGTGCTTTATCAGGAGTTTTTGCGGTATCTGAACCAGGGTGCGGATCGTGAGGTAATAGATTTGATTGAGAATGGCGTAGGTGTACACAAAATATATACAGTGATTCATAGTTATACACCTGGTAGTGAGTCGCTGGTTGAAAACGCTAAGAAGACGGCGGATAAGTTTGAGGAGGTTGGTGGAGGAAGTGTGGTACTATTTGAGTATTCTTATTAGAAAATATGGCTGTACAAACAAGAACACGAACCAAGACTTCGGTGTCGACTCAAGTGATAGTTGGAGTTGCAGCTGCCGGAATCATAATCGCTGCTGCTGCGGCTGGAGCTTTTGACGGAAAGGGCTTCAAGGAACGAACTAAGAACTTTGCGACGTCGCCAGGTTACAACCAAGGCTACACACCTGGATACGCGCCAGGATACACACCCGGGTATACGCCGGGTTACACGCCAGCTGGCTACGTGCCAGGATACGTTCCTGGGTACACGCCAGGTTACAGCCCCGCGGCTACGTCTAAGACATCGGAAAAGATTAGCGAGAAGTTTAAGAGTTTGGGTGATATTTGGAAGAAGACACCTCAAATTCGAAACTACAAGGAATACCAAGAACCTAAAGAAGATAGATAGAAATCAAAAGAGCCCTCCTCGTTCTTCGTACATGCCACGAAGGGCGGGCGGGGCTTTTTTGGTTGACAGACTTGAGTTTTCGTGGCATCCTCGCGGCAGGAAAGGGGGTTCTATGGACCTTCGAGAGTTTAGACTGCCGCATGTGAGCGCGAGCTTGGAGATGTTCCCGGAAGACTTCAAGGCAAGGTTCTATTTGCAGCGTGAGCATTGGTTAGCTGTAGAGGCTGGATACCCGCATTACGCCATGGGGATGCTCTTCTCATTGAGCGATGATGGCGATGGGGCGCTTGATTTCTACGATGCTGCATTGAAATTCGCGAAACTTGCTGAAGATAGTGAGCTGACAGTTGACTGCTACCGGCAGATTGCGATTGTTCGGTACGACCAGATGATGTCGGAACTGCAGAGCGAGTTCGACATGTTGTGGAAGCGGTACAGCGCTGAGTCCGGAGTGAACGCGATGATCATGCTGTCTTTGGAGGGGATGCGTAGCGGCGTGAGTGACGCCGCTTGCATTCTGGCGGCAATTTCAGGAGCTTCGGTTTTGATATCGCAGCTGTACCAAAGACTGGCATTCGATCCTAGCGCCGAGATCGCTGATTTTGAGCGGGGCTTGCTCGTTGACATCGCTGAATCTGTTAGGTTCTCGTTTGACACAGACGATGGCCGTGTGCTGTCTGCAGATGAGAGTTTCATGAGGTTTGTGAAGCCGGGCAGGGAAGCACTCGATCGCTTCCTCAAGATCGTTGGACCGCACGAAGTAGTAGCTCAAGAGTAGGTGACACTGACGAAGCCGTACCGAACTGGTGCGGACTTTTTTTGTAAAAAAACATGACCCCGGTATGGGTCATGCGATGTAGAGGCCTTGTTCGTCCTTGCGGATCGCGAGTCCGGAGACGAGTTCAATTTGTCCGTGCAGTTCGATATGCCTAATCAGGATCGTCGACACCTCACGAATCAAGAGTGGCACCGCGGTCTCATGCTGAACCTTCAGATTATCGGCGAGGAAGTCTTCCCACTCAGAATCATCAGATACGGAGAGCGCTATTGGTGGTGCTTCTGGCAACAGATGCTCGGACAGTCGTGGCAACAGACCGTTGTCTGCGTTGGTGAGCTCGTCGTAGGCCCATGCGACCGCAATGCTGAAGAGCCTGTGGAGCTCTGAAGCTCTGTCTTGTGCGAGAGCGCGTCGAACATTGGGTCCGAGTCTAGCACCATTGATACTGAATGCTGATTCATGTATCGCCGCGTTCAAAAAGGGTGCGAACGGCATAATTTCCAATACTCGATCGATCAAGAGCTCTGGATTGATACTCATATCCGTCATCTCTCCTCCTGTGTGAGGTGTCGACAATGTAAACAAAAACAGGGCTTTTGTCAACCCTGCTTCCGTTGTGCCGAATTCCAGACATACCGCCCCACCCCGTAAATGAGCTAACTTTAGTAAAGTATGGCTCATATGCGAAGAATCACTTATCTGGAGAGGGCTATTATTGAGGTTTGTTTGGCGTCTGGGACAAGTCACA
>JABMPK010000057.1 GCA_013203725.1 Candidatus Uhrbacteria bacterium
CCTTGCTAAGGAGGGGTGGCCGAAGGCCGGGGAGGTGGTGGTCTCCGACATTGGTAAGTGTTAGCTACCCCAAGCTAGAGTCTAGAAGCCTTATAAATATCTCTAAGGACACTATCTATATTTCTGCAAACATCCTCATTACTGAAACGTAAAAAGACAATACCTAATGCCTCTATCCTGCACTGCCTATCTTGGTCATATCTTCTGATTGATCGGGAAACATTGTGATACTCTCCGTCAATCTCAATAACGATTCTCTTGCCTGCACAATAGAAGTCAACCACATACTTACCTATTCCGTACTGGCGGCGAAATCTGAGACCATGAAAACGCTTAGCTCGTAAGCGCTGCCACATCAAATGTTCTGTATATGTCTGGTTTACTTTAAGTAGTCTTCGTTCACAGAGATTTGTGGATTCATTATATTTCATACACTACCCCCGCTCCCTAAACTGCAACGCCTCGCTCACATGCTCCAACTGTATCTCGCTCACCCCAGCTAAATCCGCAATAGTGCGCGAGACCTTTATAATTCTGATATACGCTCGCGCCGACAAGTGAAGTGACCTTGCTGCTGTTGTCAGCACTTGGTCCGCACCCTTTTCCATGGGGCAGTAGTCCTTTACGTCTTGCGCGCGCATGTCGGTGTTGCTTACAAGGCCAGTGCCGGCGAATCTTGCTGTCTGGATATCGCGCGCGGCCTGTACGCGTGCTCGTATTCCTGACGAGAGTTCGCCTTCGTCGACAGCGGTCAGTTTCTCTACGTCGATCTTGGGCACCTCGAGGTGCAGGTCGATGCGGTCGAGCAATGGACCAGACAACTTCTTTTGATATTTGATGATCTGACCATGTGTGCAAACGCATTGGTGGAAAGGGTCGCTCGCAAAACCGCACGGGCACGGGTTCATTGCGGCCACAAGCATAAACTTTGCCGGGAACTCTGCGGTCCCGGCTGCTCGTGACACTGTTATTGTTCCATCTTCGAGTGGCTGGCGAAGATTTTCCAATGCGTTCTTTTTAAACTCCGGGAATTCGTCTAAAAACAATACGCCACGATGCGCCATACTGATTTGACCCGGCCTAGGACTAGACCCGCCACCGATTAACGCAACTCCTGACGTTGTGTGGTGCGGCGACTGGAACGGTCGTTCGTTCACGAGTGATTTTCCTTTAAGCTTGCCGGCTATTGAGTGGATGCGCGTAATGTCGAGCGCTTCTGCTAGTGTGAGGTCTGGCAGGATCGTAGGAAGCGTTCGAGCGAGCATTGTCTTACCAGATCCGGGCGGTCCCGAAAGCAGGATGTTGTGCTGACCAGCCGCAGCGATCTCGAGTGCGCGTTTTGCACGCTCCTGCCCTTTTATGTAGATCATGTCGTGAGTTGATGATACCGATGGTCTGAAATCAACGATGGTAACTGGCGTTGGTTCGATCACGAGCGTTCCTTCGATGTGCGCTGCCAACGCCTTGAGGTGGCCGACTCCGATAATGTTGATTCCTGCAACAAGCGCAGCCTCCTTTTCGTTTTCTTTTGGGACAATCAACGTGTCTATTCCCTGTTCGACTGCGGCGAGCGCGATCGGAAGCACTCCGTCGACGTGGCGGATGACGCCGTCGAGCCCGAGCTCTCCTACGACGAGTGCGTTGTCGAGTTTATGGTCTGTGAAATGTCCCTGCGCGTACAGCAAGCCTATCGCGATCGGTAAATCGTAAGATGGACCTTGCTTCTTAAGGCTGGCGGGTGCGAGGTTGACTGTGATTCGGTATCGCGGGAATGGTAGGCCGCTGTTTTTAATTGCCGACTCAACTCTGCCACATGCTTCCGACACTGCGCGGTCTGGTAGTCCTACGATGTTGAACTTCTTTAAGCCAAACGATATGTCGACCTCGACCGACACAGGCTCTACGTTTAAACCATGTACTGCTGCTGATTGAACTGTGTAGCTCATAATAAAAAACTCCCAAGAATTAACATTGGGAGGATTTGCGAGACCGATTTAGATCTCTATTTGTCTTTTGGTGCTGTGAGTAATCCTGCAACGCCGAGAATGATCATTACGTCGGCGATGTTGATTACTGATCGACCGAACAGGATGATGTAGTCGGTTGTGAATCCGTGTGCAATGCGGTCAACCAAGTTGCCACCCGCACCCATTATGAGCACGAACAGACTCGCTATCACCCACTGTTGCTTGTTCTTCCACGCGATGTTCAGCCACCACACAAGAACGCCTAGTATCGCGAATGTCAGCAATACTATTATTGGCATTGGAATAGCAATGTTTGCAACAATGCCTTGGTTTCTATGGAGTTGCAATCCAATAATCTGCCCTAGAACAGGAATACTCCCATTGTCTGGGAGTATTTGGATTGCAATCAGTTTTGCTGCCGTGTCAGCGATCGTGAGGAGTATCGCTAGCGCGCCAACAAAAGCAGTTTGCTTTTTTGTCATGCCTCCTGGGTAAATGTTTTTTTACATTTGATGCACGATGATGAGTCTGGACGTGCTTCTAGTCGTGCTTCTTGTATTTCTTCTTTACAGTACTTGCAGATGCCATATTCGCCTTTCTCAATACTAGCTATTGCTTTTTCTACGTCTCGTAGCGACTTCTCTAACTCGCTGACAATGCTAAGGTTTGTTCCAAATCTGTCTACCTCGTATGCATCGTCTTCGGTATCAGATCCTACGTCCGAGTATGTCGCATTCCAATCGGATCCATCTTTTGAGCTTGCATCCTTTTTACTAATCTTGCCCAACTCAGAAATAACCTTCTCACGTTCAGCGTGAAGGCGGTCCGTCATTTTCTTTAAAAAAGTCTTTTTCATAGGCGTTTTCAATTACCAAATTCTAGCAGTCGGATATCTGGTTGTCAAGCAACAATCCTGGAAAAGAATAAGGACCGACACGTGAGCTAATCCCTTGCTATATAGCTGGATTGCTGTCGTTGTCGGTCCAAGAAGACCGGTTTGCAGAAGAGGTTGTGAGAACCGGGTTCAGAAGACATGGGTCTATCTACTAAACTCGGCTCTCTAACGACTAATGTACCGGAAGAGTCTACTCCCTCGTCACCATTCTATGGCTGACCTCGATGTTGGTGCCTTTTCTGCTTGCACTAACTTTTTGGTGAGGATCGCCCGTGGCTTTTAAAATCCCGCGATTTTTTATTTTTGTGTTCTAGTAAGTAGAACAGTAGCGAGGAGAGGTATGTAACCAAGAGCGACGTACCCAGTCGCATCTTCTTCGTTGCACACCCCCGTGGTAGGGGTTTGAAAGAACGTTGAAGGGTACAGAGATATAATAGCACTCTGAACACGAAATGTCAACAGTGAAACGTCACTAAAACTAGCGAAAAAACTTTGATGAACAATTATTGTAGTAGGCCGGCGTGTGGATAACCATGTTGTTATCCACATTTACCCACAGTTATCTCCAGCTTATCCACAAGTGGCTAACCCAGCACTAACGTTCGCAAATCCTCCACCCGTCCTTGCTTCTTACAACATACAGTGGTGCATTGGGGTTCTCTGCGAAGGTTGCGGAAAAACTGATGGCAAAGAAGTACGAGGGCTTTACTCCGCAAATCTTTGTTGTCCACGACTGCGTGGACAAGTGGCTCGCGTTAGAAAAGACCGAGTCTGTCGTGCTGAGATATCTTTGAATTGCATTCCCTTTAACTATGTCGCCAAGCAGATAAAGCGCTGTATTGCCTTCACCGAATTTTCTGATTCCCCCGTAGTGCTCTACTTTAATATCGTTGCCAGGTACAAGCTCCTGTATTGTCACACCACCTTCAAGTACACGTTCAATTACCATAGGAAAAGCTCTTTCTAAGATCTGGCGCGCAAACAACTCTAGGTCGTTCTGGAGCCCACTGACATCGTTAAACACGAATAGTGACTCCATATCACTGTCTATCGCCATAGAAAAGAAGTTTGTTTCGCCTAGAGCCTCTGGATACTCAATGTTCACATCATTAATATCGATGCTAGGGCATTCATCGCCACAGTCAATATGCGCGCCATACATTGCGGTATCAGGAATAAGGCTAGCAATCAGAGCATCTTTATTGCGATCTGAGAGTTTGATGCGTGTATTGCTGCCTGTAAGTCTAGAACTCACAATCTGGCCTGAGTTCGACTGGAAGTTTACAACACCGAGTGTTCCTGGGATGAACCATCCATACGGTCGGGATCTATTTGTTACAAAGTTAGCAATATTATCATCTGGTATCTCAACGATGCTTCCATCAGACAGCAACGCTACTGTGTTTGCAGACTTATTGATTAGAAGGTGGGCTTTTACACGATTTAAAAAAGGCTGCTCGTTTGCCGTATCATAGAAGCTAGCCACTGCAACTACGTTGTCTGCAAGCTGCGTTCCTGCGCCAACACTACTGGTATCACTTGCATTTCCAGTCTTTACCCACTGCGAGCTGAAGATTAAAAAAATCATCACTACAACAAAACCAACAACAGCCCGGGCAATGGTTGGCCGGGCTGTTGTATGTGTTTTAGTTGGTATGTAGTCTTTGTACATCCTACTCTGTAAGCTTATTTCTTGTCTTGTGGTGGTCGTGGCTTATATGGCGGCTTAGACCCTGTTGGCCCACTCCCTCCGCTTGTAGGCTTACTTGCAGCACCCTTTGGTGGTTCTGGGTATACATTACCCTCTGCTTTCTTCATAGACAAGTTGATTCGTCCCATTGCATCGATCTCAACAATCTTTACAAAGATTATCTGTCCCTCCTTCACAATATCTCCAACCTTCTCTACTCGCCATGGAGCAAGTTCGGAAACGTGTACTAGTCCTTCCTGCTTTGGAAGAACTTCTACAAACGCTCCAAAGTCCATCAAACGTGTAACCTTTCCTTTGTATGTCTTACCAACCTCTACTTCTTCAACGAGAGACTGTACCCAAGCTATTGCCTGACGCATTCCCTCAGCTTCTTTTGATGTAATAGTAACTGTTCCATCGTCTTCAATGTCAATGTCCACTCCAGTCTCCTTGATAATCTCGTTGATCATCTTTCCACCGGGTCCAATAACGTCTCGGATCTTCTCTGGGTTGATCTTTAGCGCTTCGATGCGTGGTGAGTATGCTGAAAGTTCTGCTCGCGGTGTCTTGATCTCCGCCTCGATGACGTCCAAGATCTTGTTTCGGCAAGCTTTCCCTTGCACTAGAGCCTCTCGCACAATCGCCATGTCGATTCCGATAGTCTTTGTGTCCAACTGTACAGCTGTAACACCTTCACGTGTACCTGCAACCTTGAAGTCCATTCCTCCCTGTCCGTCCTCAAGATCCTGTAAGTCTGTAAACACCTTCCACTCGCTCATATCTGGCACAGATGCAAGTCCGATTGCAACTCCGGCAACCGGCGCCAAGATTGGCACACCTGCGTCCATCAATGAAAGAGTAGACCCACAAACGGATCCCATTGAACTTGATCCATTTGATCCCATTGTGTCCGACGTTACTCGTATTGTGTATGGGAAGTCAGCTATTGCTGGCAGTACTGGGATAAGCGCTTTCTCTGCAAGCGCACCGTGCCCAATTTCTCGTCGCCCTGGTCCCCGCATTGGCTTTGCTTCACCAACTGAGAATGGAGGGAATGTGTAGTGATGCATGTAGTGGATTTTGACGTCCATTTCCATGGTATCCACAATCTGTTGCGCACCAGGCCCTGCCAACGTTACAGTTGAAAGGATCTGAGTTTCTCCACGCGAGAATAGTGCTGAACCGTGTGTCCGTGGAAGAATTCCTGTATCTGCTTCGAGTGCACGGACGTCGAGTATCGCTCGTCCATCAACTCGTCGGTCATTCTTCAAAATTTGTGCAGAGATAACATTCTCAACTTCGCTGTAGATCATGCTTGTGCCGTACGACAGGTGGTCTTTGTCTACGCCTTGCGAGAGTAGCGCTTCTACAAGATCGGCTTCGATCTTTGCACGTGCGACACCACGGTCAACTTTGCGTGCGAGTGGGTCTCCAAAGAAATACTTCTCAGTTCCGCTCGCGATAAGTGGCAAAGAAAGTTTTTCAACATTTGCGCGCGCTGCTTTTTCTTCATCTGTCTCTGGTGCAAGTGTTGCAGGGTCGATCTTCTCAGATCCAACTGTCGCTTTTACCTTCTCGAGCAACTCCATTACTGGCGCAAGGCTCTTAAGGCCAAATTCGATAGCATCTCCCATTAAGTCATCACTCAGCTGTTTTGCGTCTGCCTCTACCATCAAAAGTCGGTCAGTGGTTCCAGAAACTACAAGGTCCATTGAGCTTTCCTCTCGTACTGCGTACGTTGGGTTCAATACAAATTCGTCGTTCACGCGTCCAACACGTGATCCTGCAATAGGACCGTTCCAAGGGATCTGTGACATGTGAAGAACACACGCAGAACCGATGATTCCAAGAACATCTGGGTCGTTCTCTTCGTCGAAGGACAATACAGAAACGATAACTTGTATGTCGTTTCGAATTGAGTTATCAAAAAGTGGCCGAATACCTCGGTCAATCATTCGTCCAGACAAAACAGCCTGGTCTGATGGTCGCCCCTCCTTCTTCATGAAGCGAGATCCTTTAATCTTCCCAGCTGCTGAGTACTTTTCCTCGAACTCAACCATTAGCGGGAAGAAATGCATGCCAGGACGAGTTTCCTTGGACATGACAGCTGTAGCGAGTACTACCGTGTCACCGTATTGCACGGTACATGACGCATCTGCCTGGTGTGCGAATCGGCCTGTCTCAATCTTAAGAGTGCGGCCTGCCCACTCTGTCTCGAACGTTTGTACGCTCATAATATATTGTGAACGCTGGCTGTCAGACTCAAGAGCTCAATTCTTTGAGGTCTCATTGTCTAACCGCCAGCAGAATTAAGATTTACGTTCGGGGATTCAAGTACCGGTATCTTGAACCTCCCTCTATAAACCTTAGTTTTTCAATGCTCGCTCGTTTGCAGATAGTCCTGAGTCATCGGAACCTTTATGTTTCGTTGATGAAGCGCTATCTTTCTTTGTAGGTCGAGCTCTGCGTCGAAGAGGTTTCTTGGACGCAGGTGCAGCAGATTTGTTTGCACTTGGCGCCTTCTTTGTTGCTGTAGTTTTTGTACGCGTTGGTGACGGACTCTTGCGAGCCTTGGAAGCAGCTGAAGGCGTTGTAACATTTGCCTTTGTGTTTGCGTTAGCCGAGGGCTCGGTGTCTATCTTCTCGTGTCCGTCTATGATATTTGAAATATCTTTAGACTTTGATGCATCCGTAGCGCCTGGCTTTTTAGAAGCTGTACGCGACCCGATCAGGAATCCACGTTTGTTTTCTGATAGGTTTGTGTAATGTTCAGCTCCTATTTCTTCAAAAAGTTTTGTTGAAGTAGTCTCGCGGAACGAAACGACTTCCACAATCTTTCCTCTACTCTTTAAATACTCAACTAGTGGAATGTAGTCTCCGTCTCCAGACACGAGCACAATCACGTCCAAGCTTTCGCTCATTCGAATTGCATCCACGGTGATACCAACATCCCAGTCGGCTTTCTTTTGACCACCATAGTACTCCATTAACTCTTTCTCTTTTGTCTCGATGCCAATATTGGCTAGGGCGTCAAAAAACGGTTGGTTTTCTCCCGTTTTTGTAGACACCACATAGGCAATCGCGCGGATCAACTGTCGTTCACCGACAGATGCTTTAACAATGTTTCCAAAGTTTACCTTGCGATTGTATAAATTGCGTGCTGTGTAATACATGTTTTGCACATCTATAAACACACCAACGCGTTGGTTCTTATAATCAATCATAATTTTTTAATAAACAGGTGCGTCATTGCGCCGCGCCCGCCTTCGGAGGGAACGGTAGTGAAGCAACCTTTTCGTTTTAGGCAACTTCAACGATATAAGCAACGACGAACATAAAATGTAGTTTTCGGTTATTGGTCGATGGTTCATGGTTGATGGTGCATGAGAGCACTCTAGAACCATGAACCGACAACCATTAACCAATAAATCCCCTGGAGGGGATTTATTTCAATTTCAAAGCTTCCTTCAACTTCTTGTAGGATTTCTTGTCTTCACGCTCAAGGTACTGGAGCAATCGTCGTCGCTCGTTAACCTTTCGGATAAGACCACGTCGTGATGAGTGATCCTTCTTGTGCGTGCGCAAGTGTCCTGTGAGGTCAGTGACCTCTGCTGTTAAAATAGCAATCTGCACTTGAGGTGAACCGGTGTCACTCTTGTGAGTTGCAAACTTTGCAATGATATTCTCCTTTTGCTTTTTTGAAAGCATAGTTCTGTCGTTATGCGAGAGCCAAGTAATCGTCAGGAGATGATCGATAACCGAGCAATCGGCGGTTTGTTACGGGGGTAATATACTAGAAAGGGTGATTTTTGTCAATAAAACGCCCCGCCCCAGAAAATCTGGTTCGGGGTCGTAAGAACACTGGTCTACACGAGTCGCCATCGTTGCTTTTCGAAGGCGTCTGGGCAGATGATCTGCAGAAGTACCTCGCCAGCCTTGCGTACGACGAAGAAAAGGGAGACAAGAGCTCCAACCACGCTGATTGCGACTTCGACCTCACACCCGTGGTAGTGGAACTTGAACCGGCCGGAATCGAACAGACCCAGTGTCCTGACGTCTCTCGGGGCCGCATCCTTGTAACCGACTTCTTCCGCGTCGCCTCTCAATTCGAGAGCCATCCAACCAAATGGATCGCCGTCGAATGTGACCCTGCGGAGCATGGCTCCGGTTTGATTCAACACGAACCACCCTGTCTTGAGCTCCGCCAGGAACTCTTCCGGACCACTGTGCAGACTTGGACCATCGGGCATTTCTTGTATCTCTCCTTTGTTTAGAGATTTGGTGACGGCCTGTGTAACAAGGCGAAGAAAATACCACGAACATACACAGTAGTCAAGGACTTGCCCCCTCGATTCCCAATTCCCAATTCCCGATTCCTCCTAAGTGGCGTATAATACCGACATGGCAACAAGAATAGAAAAACTTTTGATTGAGTTTCTGGAGCATTTGGAGATTGAGAAGGGCCGTAGCCAGCGAACCCTGCGAAACTATGATTTTTATCTTCGACGATTTTTGGAATGGGCAAAATACCCTACTCCATCTCTGATCACGCTGGATAAAGTGAGACGGTTCCGTCTTTGGATGAATAGAAATGTTGAAGGAAGAGACGGCGAAGCTCCAAAAGTGTCTACACAGAACTATCATTTGATTGCATTACGATCGTTTTTAAAATATTTGGCAAAGCGGGACATCAAGACGCTCGCACCGGAGAAGATTGAGCTTGCAAAGCATCCAGAGCGGCAGGTGGAGTTCTTGGAAGAGGAAGAATTGTTGCGGTTGCTCGACTCGCCAAAGCAAGGTGGCAATAATCTGGTGAGCCTGCGAGACTCGGCGATACTGGAGATGTTATTTTCTACTGGTTTGCGTGTGTCAGAGCTCGCGCGGCTCGAGATCGAGAGTGTGAACTTGGCTCGCGAGGAATTCACGGTGCTTGGGAAAGGCGGAAAGAACAGAATCGTATTTGTGAGCGAACGGGCACGCGACGCTGTTAAGGAGTATTTGAAAACACGGATGGATATGTCGCCTCACATGTTCGTGAGCCATGATCGTGCTAAGGGAAAGAGAGATGACCTTAATCTGACGCCGCGATCGATACAAAGAATCGTAGACAAGTACACTAGGAAGGCTGGAATCACAAAGAAAGTATCGCCTCACACAATGCGTCATACATTCGCCACCGATTTACTTAGAGGAGGAGCTGATATAAGATCTGTGCAGGCAATGCTTGGTCACGCGTCTATTACGACAACGCAGATATATACG
>JABMPK010000058.1 GCA_013203725.1 Candidatus Uhrbacteria bacterium
ACACAGTCACGCTACACCCCAGGGTCTGACGCCACTATTGTAGATCAAAGGCCTCTCATTTTCCAAATGGAAAACCGCCCACCAAGCGACCTTTCAGCTACAAGCTGAGCGGTTCTCGATTGGGCGGCTAGTAGCGCGCCTAGTACATGTCCACGTCGTCCGCCGGGTCGTAATCCCGGTGGTCGTCCCATCGATCGTAGACGCTTCCCCTGCCAACAGGCTCTGGACTGCACGACCTGGGCACATGGGGGTGCTCGGTCACGATCTCCAAACCGCCGATGATCGAGGCCTCGGGAATGACGCTTCGGTCACTAGGGAGCCGGGGCTCGAATCCCCCTTCCTCACCATCCCAGCATTCAGCCAGGAACAGCTCTCCGCTCTTGGGACGGAAGACGATCTCTCGCCAGCAGACGCGTGGTCCGTACCCGCCATATCCACCATCGAAGCTCGCGACCCTGAGATCGTTCTCCTGTACGTGATGTGCGCTGTCCACCACTCGCATGTCGTGGATGTTGGCTACCGTCTTCCCTGTCTTCGCGACCGTCACAGGCATCTCGTTGGCGAAGCACCATGGGGAAGCCTTGGAGCGGCCCTGGCTGCCATCAGTCTTCTTGAAGACCAGCCGATCGCCCTGCTTGGGCATCGACTTAGCACCCCGCATGCTGTTGTCCGGAGCCACGTAGTCGTTGAGGTGGAAGAAGACCTCTCCCTCTCCACCATCAATCAGCAGGAAACCGAAACGCTTGTTGTCTCGGCTGTCGAAGAACTTCACATGTCCATACTTCATCACTCACTCCCTCATACTTTCTTTTAGTAACGCTGATGATCAGGTCCCGGAGGCGAAAGTTAACCTCGTCAAGACATACCAAAATACCACGATATAGCCCTTTTGTCAGGGATATACGTGCTGATAACGCCAACATTAGCATCGTTCCATCTTCTTCAGTAGATAAAAATAAGGAGCTAAACCCCCTTGCATGTCATTCTGAGCGGTAGCCGAAGAACCTTCGTCGCCATTTTCAGGTGTCACCTAAACTTCCGACGAAGTTCCTTCGACTTCACTTCGTTCCGCTCAGGATGACAAGTTGCGGCTACATGAGCCCCCATCTTCATCCAAACGCACACAGAACCAAAATCTTCATAAAACTACCACTTGTATTTCCTAACAGTAGACCCCTTAACCATCTCCTTGCCTACCTCCTCGCTCGCGAGCTCGAACCCGTGCGAGATTACTGTGAGGTGCTTGTAACGGTCCTGGAGGCGTTTTTCGATTTTGTGGGTTGCCTTTGGTAGTAGGTACATCATCACAACATCAACGTCGGGAAGGTCCACTGTAAACATATTCTCGCGAACAATCTTTACGTTGTCTTGCACACCTGCGAGTCGAACTCGAGTTCTGGCCATCAACGCGACCATGGGATTTAACTCAACACCAACACATGTTGCGCCGAATTCCTGGGCGGCAACAATCAAAATAGAGGCATCACCGCACCCAAGGTCGAGCACGCGATCCCCTTTTTTTAGACCACCGAACTCACACATCTTGCGCGATATCACCTTGGACGTTGGAACCCACGGCGCCGACGTCAAGATTGTTCCCGTTACAAATGTCACGAACACAGTGACAAACATCAACAGTACAAGAACAACGAGCAATGCTATGTAAACGTAATCCATATCACGAAATCGCAACGCCTGCTGCTGCCAGCACGCCCTCCGAGTATGTTGGGTATGCATGGATCATGTTCGCAAGGTCATCAATCGAAGTGTTGGTATACATAGCTAGTGCAATCTCGTGGATCATTTCGCCAGCTCTTACCCCCGCAATATGACCACCAATAATCTTTCGCGTTTTCTCGTCTGCAACAATTTTTACAATTCCATACTTCTCGTCATCAATAAATGATCGTCCAAGACCCTTCAACTGGAACGACCCTACGAGCACCGAGCCCGACCCCTCTCGCGCAGCCTCCTCGGTAATGCCAACACTCGCTATTTCCGGATCCAAGAACGTTACACGTGGCACAACGCGCTCGTCTGCCTTCACGCTGTCTTTACCTGCAAACGCATTATAGCCAGAAACCGAGCCTTCGTGATGCGCCGTGTGTGTAAATCTCATACCACCACTAACATCTCCGGCCGCCCAAATATGCTTTGCTGATGTCCGCATCTCCGAGTTGGTGATAACGGTTCCGCGTTCATCCAAATCTACGCCGGCGGCCTTGAGCCCTAGGCCCGCCGTGTTTGAAGCCTTCCCTGTTGCTATAAGCAAAAACTCTGAACTTATCTTTATCATCTCTCTGCCAACACGAACGGTAGCGTTCTTTTGATCACCCTCCTGACTCAATTGAATTACCTCTGCACCAACATGAACAACAACCCCAAGACGCTCAAGCGAATCATGTGCAATCTGAGATATTTCTGGCTCTTCTCTGTTAAGTACTCTAGGCGCACTTTGTATAAGAGTTACCTTTGTTCCAAATGTTGATAAAGCAGTCGCAAGTTCGCACCCAACCGGTCCACCTCCAATGATAACCATAGACGCGGGCAGCCCCTCTAGTCTAGATATAGTTTTGAAATCTATCCAGTCAACTTTTTCGATTCCTGGAATAGGTGGAACGAATGTCCCCGCGCCTGTAGCGATTATAAATCTCTCCGATGTGTATTCTTTATCACCAACATGTATTGTATGTTCATCCAAGAAAGTAGCGCGGCCCTTTATCCTGTCTATTCCGAGTTTCTCTGCCGTGTCCTCAACGCGTTTACCACCGAGCGCGCCAACAAGTTTTGCACGTCTAGCCATTACTGCACCAAAATCAAAGGACACGTCTTTCACTTTTACTCCAAATACTTCCGCGTGCTTCAAATCACGATAAACCCTCGCGCTCTTTAGCAGGGACTTTGTAGGAACGCAACCCCAGTTAGGACACTCGCCGCCCCATCGGCTTTCCTCTTCTACAATTCCAATCTTACGACCACGGCCTTTTGCAGCGCTTGCAGCCGAAAACCCAGAGGATCCAGATCCGATCACGAGTAAATCATATTGATATTTCATAAATCTATTTTACCATTTTTGCTTTCCACTCGTTTAGAATCCCTGTAGTTCCGTGACCCAGGAACTGTAAAAAGTCGTGTTCTATACAGTTCCCCTTGGCAATCAGTCCGTATACTTCTGCACTCGGAAGCGGCGTACGCTTCATCGTGTTGCGATCAACCGATACAAGTCCAAATGTTGGCTGAAATCCTTTAGCCCACTCAAAGTTGTCCAAAAGCGACCAGTGAAAGTACCCGCGTACATCGGCGCCCGATTCGATTGCATAATACAACTGTAGAAGATATCCAACGATCACGCGAATCCGTTTATCGTCATTGCTCGTCGCTAAACCGTTCTCTGTAATGTAGATCGGTTTCTTGTAACTAGCAAAGTCCATGCAAACGTCGAATATTCCGTGAGGAAACAACTCCCAACCAATGTCCGATGACTCAAAGGCGGCCTCCGCAATCTCATCCACTGGTTTTCCAAACGCAGTTCTTATAAACGCAGAAGCGCTCCTCATTCTAAAGTGGAAGTAGTAGTTCAAACCAAGGTAGTCGTGAGTTCTTTTTCCGGTCAGTGTATAGAACAAATGGTTAGTCGCGCGATCAATCACCGCAGTCAAAATACTGTCTGTAAAACTATGCTTTCTATAGGTCGCGAACGAAGACACATTGTTTGCAATACCAACCATCACCTTTCGTCGACGATGTTTTCCCCACTTGTGAATGATCTTGTAGGCACCACGATGCGCCCGCGCCATATTCAAAAGCACCAAAGCCGCCTTAAACTTGCTCTTTTTCTGTGGTGGCCATTCAACGAAAATGTATCCCTGCAACATGTAGACCATCGGCTCATTGATAGTGCACCAAAAATCAACATATTCTCCAAGTTCCTCCGTAATCTTTTCTACTAGTCTGAGGAATTTCTTTACCACCGACCTTCGTTCCCACCCACCTTTTTCCGACAACCACTGCGGGTTCGTGAAATGGTGAATAGTCAACATGACCTTCATGTCCCTTTTTTTCAAATCAGAGAGAACCTTTCGGTAATGATCAAACGCCTTGTCGTCCCACACACCTTCTTCTGGTTCAAGACGGCTCCACTCAACAGATAGTCTATGGGAGTTGTTGTGAAGATGCTTTTCTGCAATATCAAAATCTTCTTTGTATCTATTATAGTGATCAACACCCTCGCCAGATTTTGTATTGTCCGAAATTTTGTCTTCTAGTTGCTCCCAGTGCCACCAGTCTGCATTCTTGTTCCCGCCCTCAACTTGGTACGAGCTTGTTGCGGCACCCCAAAGGAACCCATCTGGAAACATGCGTGGTTCGTAGTGCATGTCCTTTTTGTCTTTTCTCTCCATTGGTGTTGACATATCAGAAAATCATTTTACCAGCCTCCCAAAGTTCCGGCTTATCGTTCATCTTCAAAAAGTACCACCATTCTACACCCCAAACATAAACTTCTGGGAATCCAATGTTTTCCACATACGATAAATTCTTTTCAAGATCGTGTACATCGAAAATCTCGAGCTGCTCGTTTACTGTATATTTCCCAACTTCACGCGCGAACCACGGCTCTGCCTGAAGTTCTGAAACAATTACTTGAGTTTCACCCAACAACTTTGCCTTTGCACGATACGCCCATGTTGGTATGGGGTATGTAAGGTATCCAAAAATTGGATTGTGTACTGTGCGATATACAGATACTCCAACCATATCATCGGTGAGCTTGGCTTCGTTAGTCCATAGAGACTGTTCGCCGCTCGCTGTCGTCATGATAACGGTGTTACGATCTAGCGACCGCACAAGGTTAACCTCCTGTAGGAAGAACGCTTCGTCTAAATCCGAACACTCACCAAACCACTTCAAGAACGGCTCATTTTCTACTTGCCATCGCAAAAGTGATTCACGATCCCTATATCGCTCCACCACTGCTCGCACCATCTGCAACTGTTCCGTATCAAGATCACTTTGAGCAAGCTCCAACGCCCAGTCTGGCGAAAAGCACTCTGGCCATCTTGGAACCCTGCGTCCAATCGCCAAAATAACATCAATATCGCGGTCATCGGCAAGATCCATCATCGCGTCCAGCTCATCCCACTCAAATACATCACGCTCAAGCTCGATCCTGTCCCAATATACCGGAATGCGAACCATGGACACTCCTAGATCCTTTACCACAGCTTCAAAACCTTCGAGTGGATCGATCCCAAGCTCATCTGCATACATCGCTGAGTAAGTTGCTCCGTATTTGATGTCTTCCGCCGCAGTCTGTCGTGAAAAAACAAAAGGCCCAACCACAAGGATTAGTCCAAATACAATTAGAATGCTAATTACGACTTGCTTCAGGATTGTTTTTTGTTTGTTTTTCATTTTCTCTCAATCTCACCTACGCTACAAGTCCTCCTTTTGCTCTCGCATGAATGCTATCCATGCCTCAGCCAGCTCAATCGCGAGCTTGAAAGGAGCTTCTACTATAAAGTCTAAGAAGAATATGAAAATGTTGACACGCGGAGCTCTTAAAGAAATCCATCGCCCAACACGCACAACTGGAAGCAAGAAGAAGTCAAAAATCGTTCCAATTAATCCACCCTGCTTTTCAACTATCAAAAGATCGCGAACGGACTGTCTGATCTTGATTCCAAAGAACGTGACAATCGAGAAGAAGAACAAGAATAGGCCGGCGGAAACGAGATTGAAATTCAGTACCACTGTTAGAAACCAAGCTATCAAGCCGTAACTCAGCAAGTAAGTAAGCGCGTAAAGTCCCGTGAAGAACTTTCCAAGCACTCCCTGGCTCCAAGGCTTCCTGACCTTGAAGACAATGCCGAGCGGACGTTTTTGCGACGGGTCCATCACTCCTTTAACACGATCCAATAATTGCTCCGTGTTTTTCTTCTTTGGTATCGACACTGTCATTCCAATAACTGCCAAGAACAGTGGGTGGAACAAGATGTTGATAGCAAGAGGTACAACGAACAATTCACCAAAGACGATCATCTCGTACGGCACCTCAATTATGAGGGCGAGCAACATCTTGGTAAGGAACAAGAACAGCACGGCGCGCCCGACCGTGCGCCGCAATCTTAGTTTGAATCGGTCGTAGCGACCGTATGCCGACTTCCTAACTTCTTTGAGAAGCTTGTCGTCATCGCCTAAAATTTCGTAAAAATCTTCCGGGTGTTCTTTTGCAACATCAAGCAAAGTCCAGAACACCAAAGCGTATCGCCGCATCAACCGATACAACTGGTCGGCGTATGGATGCTTAATCTGGTCTTCTACCGCGTTCACCACAACGTGCAATCGTTTTGCAACACCTTTGACAGCCTCGGCATCGGCACCGGACCACTTTGGGAAGTAGAGTGTAAATACACGGTATCGCAATGTTGCAAGATTCGCTTTTAATAACGATCGGTAAATAGCAACGTATACAAGCATGTCCTTCTGTGACTTCTCGATGTCGTCTGCCGACCAAACAAGTTCGTCGCTAACCTTCTCAAACATAAAGCTCGCCAAATGCTCCAATGCTTTTGGCGCTTCTATCGCATACTCAACCTCTGTCGACATCACGTCGTATATCCACTCTTCGTAGTGTCGGCGGTCCTGACTTTCTGGAATCGCATCCAACAACGTGTCGTACTTTTTCAAAATCGCATCAACTGTTTTTATCAAATTCGTAGGAACCTTGTTGTTTGGCAAATGTCGTGCCCAAACTAGTTCCGTCAAAAGAGACTGACCACGTGTCATCTCCGTCTCAATAACGCCAGTGTGACGTCGCATCAAAATTCGTAAAATAGCATTGCGGCGAAGAAGATGTTCCTCCTCGTACTCAACAGCATTGCGAACCTTCTCGTACGCAAAACCAGCCGTTCGCCCCGGCCTACTCACTTTTATCTTCTCACCGTCCTCTGGCCACACAGAAGGATTCTGCACTGCCGACAATAGACTATCGAGATACTTGTTCATAATAGAGATATTATAGCAGAGAATGGAGGTTAATGACCAAGTTCAAATGTCCAAAGACCAATAAATGATCAATGACCAAGTCTATCAAGACATTTGTCATTGATTATTGGAGCTTCATTGGACATTTGTAATTTGTACTTGGAACTTAAAACCTTGTATGCAAAACTATCGCGACCGCAGTCGCTACATTCAACGACTCCAATGCTGGATTGTGTGCAATACTCACTGATGGAGCTTCAATCTCGAGCTTAATACCCTGGCCTTCCGATCCTGCGATCAATATCGCTTTTTTATCTGTTGGCATCTTGGACTCTGCATTGCCGGCCTCCATCCGATATACAGGACGACCAATGCCCTGAATCAACTCAACTGCCTCGTCTCGCGCTACTGTTATCCACGGTACATGGAACATTGCACCGGCTGACGACCGAATCACCTTAGGATTCGTAACATCGGACGCCTCCACTAAAATCAAAGAAGCGTTGAACCCCTGACACAGTCGCAAGATGGTCCCAACGTTTCCAGGATCCTGCACGCCATCAAGCACAACGATAGTGTTACTCGCTGCTACCTCCTCAAGTGTAAAAGCTGGGATCTTGGCAACGGCTGCAATCTCCTGTGGAGTTTCCGTTGTTACAAGATCATCAAAGTCCATTCTATCTTCTTTCGAGAATGTGAAGTTTACAAACTCCCCCGCAGCATCAATCGCCTTCTGTCCTTCAACAAGACAAAGACCGTGCTTTGCACGACCCTTCTTATTTTTCAACGCTTTAATCTTTTTTACGGATGCATCAGATAACATATAGGGGCACTTAGCCTGAAAACCGCGAATTTGTCAAGGATTAGTCCTTTTTAAAGGCAACTTTAAAACTTGGCACCCATCTCTGGTTCGCCGCATCCAAAATCTCTACCTGTTCCTTTGCGATGTACATGTTTAGCGATAAATCGGACAAAAGCTCGTTCAAGCTCATTATCTCAAGCTTAAGGTCGTCCATTCGTTGAGCATCCTTTAGAGCATTGGACTTAACATCGTTCTCAATACTCTTCTTCTCCTCCCGCAATCTCTTCATGTCTTCGTTGATCTCCTTATAGCGAGCAGAGTGCGCAAGCTCGTCCTGCATCATCTTGTTAATATCACGACGCTCAATTTTTGCTACACAAAGTTCGTTATAGGTTTCCTGAAGTCGACTCATAGTATTTATTATTGATTTTAACTTGGCATTTCTGTCATCCTGAGCTTGTCGAAAGATCTCTCAAGAAACAGCATGCCGTCTTTTACAATTGCTCGTAAGTCTTAATGTAATCGTCCTCTGTATTGACTACATCGTCTCTACCTGCACTAAACAAAACGAACACACTTGGATCGTCTTGCTTGCGTAACTGAATAGCCCGCTTGAACGCATCGGTTTGTGGCAAACGATCCGCGTTGCCAAACAACCAAACGTCAAACTCAAGAACCTCACTCTCCTCTGTTTCGTCTAAGTAAGTTTTGTATGCATTTGCAACCAGGTCAAACGCGAATATCGTTAGCGAACCGTCGACTCCTTCAAACGACGACACGGTAACAACCTCCACCTCCGGCTCAACGTCTTCTTTCCCGTCTCCTACCTTCACGACGAGCGCCACGCCTGCAAACAACAAAACAATCACCCCAATAACGAGGTGAAGTTTAAACATAGTCTTTTTGGTCTCTTCTTCTGACATAACTTGTCGCCAATGATATCACGTCATTGACAGGCACTCAAATATCAGCCAATTTAATTCAATTCTGTGATAAAATGGTCGCATAAGGATAATTAAGAACAGACTCATGAAAGCCTTCCAAGACAATACATTTACATTTGTTTCGTACACATTTGACGACAAGACAGGAGAAGTTGTTCTGCGTTACGACATTGACGGTACAGTTTTTGATGAAACGCTCGTGTTTCCGCTATCTGACATGATAGAAGTTATTGACGAAGATCTTGACCGTGCATTGTTTAATTTGCATCTTGTAACTGGTTTGAGTTACTGGAAAATGCTGTGTCCAAAAAACATTATCATCAAAAGCGGTACGCTCACACGTACCCAGGCCCATTTCTGGAACGTGATTTATACCAAGGGTCTTGGTGAGTTTTACTACAAGAACGACATCGACTTCCGCGACCAAGTTCATTTCCCGTACGACTCGAGCCTAAGCGAGCCCGAGACAACTGGTCCAAATGAGGTCTCGGGAGATGTAATGATTCCGATTGGCGGAGGGAAAGACTCGATCGTGAC
>JABMPK010000059.1 GCA_013203725.1 Candidatus Uhrbacteria bacterium
CAAGTACCTTGTTTACAGCACCTTCAGTCATAAGGCTCTTCATCAACTCACGTCGAGCGTGAATTGTGTTTTCTCTACCCGTCGTAATGATACGCTCAACAATGGGTCGAATAACCTTCGCCTTTGTCTCCGTTGTCTTCACTACCTCGTGCAAGATGATACTTGTCGCGAGATTACGAAGCATAGCTTCCCGAGGAGCTTTTTTGCGTCCCAATGTTTTCACGGTATTACGATGTCGCATATTCTAGTTTATTCCTCCGATTCTGATAATTCTGACTTAGCATCCTCGTCGTTTCCATTAGACTCGCCGTTAGCAAGTAATTGGAAGTGCTGCATGAGGATTTCTGTAGATGCTTCAACTGCTTCCTGCGCTGTAATAGTTCCATCTGTCTGGATGTCCATTATCAAGCGGTCGTAGTCCGTGACTTCACCGATACGTACCGGCTCGACTCGGAATGCAACGCTCTTCACAGGGCTGTAAAGCGCGTCGAGCTTTATCCAACCTACTTCCTGTTCCTCTTTCTCTCGCTCTTCAACTGGAACATAACCTTGTCCTTGCGACGCAAGCGCTTCCATTTCGAATGTTGTCCCAGCATCTGTGATTGTAGCAATCACCTGTTCTGGGTTTGCAATCTCGACATCAGCGTTGGCCGTAAAGTCTCCAGCCGTTACTACACCTTCTCCCTTCTTCGAAAGGCTGATGCGTACTGGATTTTCGCTGTGAACTTTAATGTTCACCTGCTTGAGGTTGAGCGTTAGCTCTACCGCATCTTCCTTCACACCGTCAACGGTGGTGAATTCGTGTGATGCACCGGTAATCTTGACGGCGCTTAGGGCACCACCGTTTAGCGACGTGAGGAGAACGCGACGTAGCGCATTTCCAATTGTCGTTCCGTATCCATGTTCCATCGGCTCGACCGTGAGAGTGACCATGTTAGGTTCCTCCCCTGGCGCATAGCTGATAGTCGATGGAAGAAGCAATGACTTCTGTTCCATAGAGCAAAGAGCTTTTAGCGTGAATAGAATTCAATGATGAGCTTTGTGTCGAAAGGCTGTTTCAAATCATCACCCACTGGTTCTGAAAGCACGGTTCCGCTACCTGCCTTTGCGTCTGTCTGTAACCAACCTGGGATATTTGCCTCCTCTGCGTTCTTGAGTAGTTCTGGCATTATCGGCTTGTTCTTCTTGGTCTCCTTTACTGCGATAACATCGCTTGGACGAACCACGTAAGATGGAACGTTTACCGTGATGCCGTTTACTGTGAAGAACTTGTGAGTTACCAGCTGCCGTGACTGTTGTCGCGTCTTGGCAAAACCTAGACGGTGCACAACGTTATCAAGACGTAGTTCGAGTGACTGTATAAGAAGGTCTCCTGTGTCACCCTGTTGGATGATGGCCTTCTCGTAGTAGTTTCTAAACTGCTTTTCTCGTAATCCGTAAAGCAACTTTGCCTTCTGCTTTTCTCGCAATTGCAGGCCGTAAATAGATACGCGCCCTCGTCGCTGCTTAGGACCATGCATACCTGGACCGTATGGTCGGCGTGACATGACCTTTGCAATAGAAATGCTTGGACTCAATGGAATCCCCTCTCGTCGGCTCAATTTTCCTAGTTTCAACTTCGGCATATTAGAGTCGTCGAGGTTTTGGAGCACGGCAGCCATTGTGTGGTACTGGCGTGATGTCCTTGATTGAAAGGATTGAGAATCCTGCAGCTTGCATTGTGCGCACAGCAGAGTCTCGTCCTGACCCAATCCCGTTAATAAATACGTTCACTTCTTTCAAACCGTACAATGCAGCTTTCTTTACAGCATCTTCTGCTACCTGGGAAGCTGCGAAGGGCGTTGATTTCTTTGGACCTTTGAATCCCATGTGTCCAGAACTGGACCATGCGATTGCGTTTCCGTTCAAATCAGTGATCGTTAGGATTGTGTTGTTATACGAAGCGTGGATATGAGCGTGTCCATGAGGAACCTGTCGCAATACCTTCTTCTTGCTTCGTGTTTTTGCTTTTGTTACAGCCATATTACTTCTTCGCTACTGAACGTCGTCCCGACCCTGCCGTGGATCGTACGTTTCCTCGATTAGTCCGGCTGTTTGTCTTGGTTCGCTGTCCACGTGCTGGCAGTCGCTTTGAGTGCCGTGTACCGCGGTACGTTCCAATGTCTTTCAATCGTTTAACATTTGACTGTACTTCTCGACGTAACTCACCTTCAACGCGGTATTCCTTTTCGATGATAGAGCGAATCTTGTTCGTCTCATCCTCTGTCAGGTCTTTCACGCGTGTCTTCTCGTCTACTTGCGTAAGTTCTAGTACGCGCTGCGCTCGTGCCGGTCCGATACCAAAAATGTAGGTTAGACCTATGATGATTCGTTTATCACGAGGTAATGTTACACCTAAAATACGTGCCATATTATCCTTGTCGTTGCTTATGTTTCGGATTCTCACAGATACAAACTACACGACCAAAACGTCGCATAACTTTACATTTTCGGCACATTGCTTTTACGGATGCTCGAACTTTCATATCTGCTTAAAATCGGAAGGTAACACGCCCCTTAGTGAGGTCGTATGGAGTCAGCTCAACTTTCACTTCATCACCCGGAAGAATACGAATACGATACATGCGCATCTTGCCAGCTAGGTGAGCGGTCACTTCTTGACCGTTTTCCAGCACTACACGGAATTTTGCCCCTGGGAGCAGTTCCTCGATAGTACCCCGTACCTCGATGACGTCTTTTGTTGGAGATGTTCCTTTACCCATAGTTAAATGTGTGCGGAGATTATCAAATTATCATAAATCTTGCAACTCTCTTGGAGAATCACGTGTCGAGCGCTAGTATAGGCAAAAAACGTCAAAACGTCAAGTAATTTGCCTAAGCTCTGTGGACAGCCAGTATTTAGCTAATATTAGCCTCGAGCTCCTAGAGTTTTCTGGGCACTTTCACCTACCACTGCTTTGATGCGCCGAACACCGGCAGAAGAGGCCTCCTCCTTCACGATCGCGAACGACACAAGCTCTCCTGTGTTATCAACATGAGGGCCACCACAGATCTCTCGAGAGAATACCTCGCTATCGCTTCCAGCAGTGTACACCTTTACCTTGCCATCCATTTGCGCATACTTGTCCTCAAACAGTCCAATTGCACCAGCTTCTTTAGCCTCATCAACGGTCATATCCTGAAACGACATCGTATACTTCTTAGCGATGGCGGTATTCACAATAGACTCTACCTCAGCTTTTTGCTCAACGGTCATCTTAGTGTCGTGCGAGAAGTCAAAACGCAACCTTTCGCTTGTTATGTTGCTCCCCTTCTGCTCAACATGATCGCCAAGCACCAACTTAAGAGCCTTGTGCAGCAAGTGAGTAGCAGTATGGAGTCGTGTTGACTCATCTGAATGATCTGCAAGTCCACCTGCAAACTTTTGCCCAGCTCCTGCACGAGAAAGATCTTGATGCTTCTTGAACTCTAACTGAAAAATATCCAGGTCAACATCAGCTCCCTTTTCCCTAACCAGCTCCTCCGTCAGCTCAAGTGGAAATCCGTACGTAGAATATAATATGAACGCCTCCTCTCCGCTCACGTGGCCTGCTGTCTTATACATTTTCTCAAACTCACCAAGACCTTTCTTAAGAGTCTTGCTAAATTTTGCCTCTTCCTTGGTTAGCTCAGCTACGATCTCTGCTCTCTTGTCTTCAAGTTCAGGATAAGCGTTTGACAAGGTCGCGATAGCTGCAACAGCAACCGTCTCAACACCACCAGATTCAAGGCCAAGATTCAAAAACTGACGTACTGCACGTCTGACTAAACGCCTTACAATATACCCCTGATCTTTATTAGAAGGTTTTGCACCATCGTTGATCATCATAATTGATGATCGAATATGATCGGCAATAATACGCATCGCGCGCTCGTTGCCAGAGTACGTGGCGTTTGCAATGTCTTCTATAGCCTTGATAATAGGCACGAACAACTCTGTCTCATAAACGTTCGCCTTACCCTGCAAAACAGCGGTGGTACGTTCGAGTCCCATTCCAGTATCCACGTTCTGTTGCGACAGCTCTACGTACTCGCCTTCGGAAGTTCTATCGTACTGCATGAACACATTGTTCCAGATCTCAACCCACAGCGAGTTTTCAGGGTCAAAAATATCTGGCGCAGAGTCTGAACCGGTCCAGTAGAAGATTTCTGTATCTGGTCCCTGGGGTCCTGGATTCTTACCGCCGGCCGGCCACCAGTTATCTTCCTTGTTTAAGTAAGCAATTCTATCTTCGGGCACGCCGAGCTTTAACCAAACATTCGCAGATTCTTCGTCGCGCGCAACATCATCGTCACCACTAAAAACCGAGAATGCTAGCTTGCTCAGATCAATGTTCAACTCTTTTGTTAAAAACTCGTAGCTCCACTGAATCGACTCCTCCTTGAAATAGTCGCCAAGAGACCAATTTCCTAACATTTCAAAGAATGTCAGGTGAGTTTCGTCGCCAACTTCATCAATGTCCCCTGTTCGAACACATTTCTGATAATCAACCAGTCTGTTTCCCTGTGGATGCTTCTCACCCTTTAAATATGGTACAAGAGGATGCATCCCGGCTGTTGTGAAGAGTACCGAAGGATCGTTCTCTGGTATCAAAGAAGCCGATGGAATCTCTACGTGGCCATTTGATACAAAGAATTCGATGTAATGTTTTCTTAGCTCGTTTGCAGTCATAATGCTGATAGATTACTAAAACCGACCGTTCTAAGCAAGGTAACGTCTAAAAGTTGCTCTCGACAGCTTCGTCTGCTGACTCCGATATAAAAGACTTTCGGAATAGCTTTCTCTTAAGCCCAGCAACGAGCACGTCCAGCTCTTCGCTTTTGAATACCCAAGAAACAATTAGGTATACAAGGAAGCCGGCAATACCGGCAACTAGACCCTGCCCCAAAACAGCAAAGAACGTTGTTAAAGGGACCGCCGCGGCAAACAGCTCCTTCATAGCCTGCACCACGATACCGCACATGATCGCAGACCCTACTATTGTTATTGACGACTTTAAAACGCGAACCTCGTCCATCCCCCCGAGCTTCTTGTTCGCTGCTGCCCATAGCAGCACCATCTGAATCACGTTCGCCACGGAGAATGCGAGCGCGATTCCAGGCACTCCCATCGTGCGACTCCACATAATTGCTAAGACTATGTTGATCGCGGCAGAGATTAGCGCGATGACTGCTGGAATGGTTGTATTTTTATATGCAAAGAAGACGCGAACAAGTAACGGTATCAATGCTTGTGCAAATAGACTAATTACAAAGAATCCAAGTACGTTTGCAGTTATAATGGTCTCGTTCCACCCAAAAACTCCGGCGCCCAACACAACACGCACAATCTGCGCCCTGAGCGCTAGGAATACAACCGATAACGGCACAATCAAGAATAGAATATTACGCGCTGTCCTTGAAACAACTTGCTTTAACTTTTTTTTGTTCTTTTTATTCGCCAACTCCGACATTGTTGGGAATGCAGCGATCGCAAAAGAGATTCCGACTATTCCAATCGGAACGAACTGAATGTTATTCGCAAAGTTGAATATTGTGATGCTACCGATAGCAAGCAAGGACGCTATGGCAGTCATGACTATCAAGTTTATCTGAGACACAGCGAGCCCAAGTAGCCGAGGCAGCATCATCTGCATCATCTCTCTCGCATCCTTGTCCTTCCAATTCCAAACAAAATTGTACCTCCAACCCGCTCTCGCAGAACCGAAGAGCTGAATAAGCAGGTGCAAGGCGGCTCCAAGTACAACACCCCACGCGACTATCGAGATAGATCCAGTTGTCCACTGTGCTACCAAAACTCCTAATATGATTCCGATGTTGTACATCAGCGGAGCAATTGCGTAGAGCGTGAATCTCTTTAGCCCCTGCAATACACCACCAAACACACTCGAAAGTCCGAGAAGTGTTGTGGATATGTACATGATCCTGGAAACCTTTGTTGCGTGAACCAGTGTTTCTGCGTCAAAGCCAGGTGCCACTAGGCGCAGAATCCATGGTGTAAAGATTATTGCGAGTACCGACAGTCCAATCAGACAAACTCCAAGTATATGCAGTATGTTGTTTGTGAATGTCCACGCTGCTTCCGAGTCCTCTTCTTTACACAAATGCTTCGTAAACAGTGGGATAAATCCTGCAGAGAGTGCGCCGAGCACCAGAAACGTAAATATCAGGTCTGGAATTCTAAAAGCTGCGTAGTACACATCCAGTTCAACGCCTGCGCCAAACGTACCAGCAAGCATACGGTCTCGAATTAGCCCAAGAACGCGACTACCGAGAGCAGTTCCGCCAAGCAAAACAGCAGCACCAACAATTGCCGGCGCTGCCTTTGGTGGTGTTACGTTGCACTTACTCGTCTTCATCTTCGTCGTCACTATTGTCTTTGAGTCTGAACATCGCAGCAATCGTCAATAGACATATAACAACAAGTACGACTACGAATGCTAAATACACTGGATTTGATAGATGGAAGAAAGTGATAATGATATCAACTTCGCCCTCCTCTACGTTTCCTTCCTCGTCTGTCACCTGAAGCATTGTGTGATACGTACCAGCACCTGGGAACACATGAGTGACAGAACTCTCGTCCGACTCTTCACCGTCACCAAAATTCCACTTAATGTTCACTGGAACTATCTCCGATTGCTTTGTCTCAAAAGAAAACGTATCCCAACTCAATTTTTTCAATGTAAAAATGGCGTCCGACTGAAGGTCTTGAACTTCGCCTGTTCCCTGTTCCGTATTATCACCTACACCAAAATTAAAGAACCCACCGAATAAAGAGTCCTCTTCACTGTCTATCACTTTCGTGTTTGTGTTGGTCGTTGTTGTCTCTGGTGGTGCGACTGGAGGTGGAGGCGTTACAACACGTTCCTCTTTCGTAATAAGAGGGTTCAAGGGTTCAGCATCTTCTGGATCAATCACTCCGTCGCTATCTGTGTCCGGTTCCAAAGTGTCCGTACCAAGCTGTTCCTCAACATCGTCATTTAGTCCATCATTGTCATCGTCTACGTCACAAGCGTCTCCAATTCCATCGCCGTCAGTATCGAGCTGGTCTGCGTTTGAGATAAATTTACAGTTGTCGCTATCGTTTGCAACTCCGTCACGATCATCATCAAGCGTTGGTACATACAGCGGCGTCTGCACGTAGTTGTTGCTAAGGTTTTGATCCTGTGGAGTTGTGGAGTCTATTCGTGCTGCAATATTAAAAGCACTGTTTGGCACTATGAAGTCGATAAACACTTCCTCATAAAAACCGTCAGCTGGCAGAGATATTGTTTGAGCTGTTTGTAACAGAACATCGCCCATGTAGAAACCGACTTGCCCTACTAGGTCTGTGTCACCCAAGTTTCTCATTCGAGCATACGCGCGAATTTCATCGCCAACAAAATACTGTTGGGTAGACAAATATACCCCGTTATTAACAAAACCAACGTCAACAAGATCCTGTGCGTATGCGGACATTGGCAGTATCAAGAAGAGGGTAAAGATTATCGAAATCAACTTCATTTTTTTTCTTTTTTGTATCCGAACTCATGTTTAAAATACTTACCGCGGATAGGTCCGAACATCAAAATGTAAAATTCGGCGAAAATATACTTGAGCGAAAGAAGTATTCGACCTTCTTTTTCAAGTCGTCTTACGCCTGTAATGATTGGATGTGACTTTATTATACCAAACTGACCGAATTGTGCTCCACGACGTACGTAGTCGTGATCCTCGGCCAAGGTTATTGTCTCATCGAACCCGCCAACAGCTTCATGAATAGACTTCTTGGCCAGAATGCATGTTCCAGCAGCGTGTGGAAGGATAGCACCCATTAGATATATGTAACGGTTGTAAAGCCAATGCAGAATACCGTCCAATATCTTGGAGGAGTCTGGTATTACGGCTGTTCCGGCCAGGTCTAGTCTGCGCTCATGCATCTCGCCCACAACATCCTTGAGAAAATCCTTACTTGGCAATGTAGCGTCTGCGTCCAAAAACAAAAAGGTCTGACCTCTAGCAACTGCCGCTCCGGCATTGCGTCCAAAGGAGACCTTTCCACCCTTAACAATTTTTGCCCCATATTTTCTTGCAACCTCAACTGTTTTGTCGCTTGAACTCCTGTCCGCAACTATAACCTCAAAGTCCTGAAATGACTGCTCGTTAAGATCGTTGAGCAGTCTACTCAGGTGTTCCTCTTCGTTCCAGGTAGGAATAATTACGGACACGGACATAAAACATGCTTAGTATTTTGTTGGAGGTGGGTCTGTTACAAACCATTGGTTGCCAATATTTACGACACGTAAAGCAAAGGTCACTTTCTGCACTCTACAATCCTCTGTGATGCAAAGTCGCTCACGTCCGCCGTTATCGTCCAAGAACGCAACGGTATGTACGTAAAGGTTGTTGTTGTCCATATTCCCTACACTGTCAATTTCTATCGGGTCACAAACATTTGTTTCACACATCGTGCGAAGATAGTCTGCAATATCTTCAGACTTTATGTCTTCAACAAAACATCTACTGTTTGAACAATCTGGCTGAATATACTGTGCAGCCTGCTCGAACTGCTGTTCCGAGATAGCTTTATAGAAATCAACTAGCTCAGACGTTCCGTCTTCCGAAACAGCTGTGTCACTTACTACTTGTTTTGGTCCGGACGACTGCATGAACATGAATACAAAAACTGCAGCTATTGCCAACAACGGTAAAACGTATCGTAGGAAAACTTTCATATATCAATTTGATTTCATTATATCATTACAAGGACATGGCATAAAGAGCAATGCCAGATGCTACTGAAACATTTAACGAGGTCTTCTCTCCTCGCATCGGAATGTACACGCGTTCACTTGCTCTGTCTAGTATGTCTGTCGCAAGACCATCCGGCTCATTTCCAAAGATCAGTACAGCGTCGTGATCCGGTTTCACCTGGTCGAGATGCACAAAGCTCGGGTCTGATTCGAAGGCGTAAACACGCTCGTTCTCCGCCTTGAGCTCGTCTATAAGTTCCAAAACGTCCTCATGCTTTGACCAAGAAATAGTCTCGTCGGCTCCAAGCGCAGTCTTCGAGATTTCTAGCCGAGGAGGAGTGGCGGTATAGCCAGAAAGATATATATGTGATACACCAAACGCATCAGCGTTACGAAAGAACGCTCCCACGTTATAAAGACTTCGAATATTGTGAACTATGATCTTCATATTGGAGATTGTTATACACTGACTATTCGTTATTGTAAATGATATACTCTGTACATGAAAGCTGGATTTGTAACATTATTTGGAAGATCAAACGTCGGTAAGTCGACGCTGCTTAATAGTATCGTAGGTACAAAGCTTGCGATCACCTCTCCAAAGCCTCAAACAACACGTCATCAGATCCAAGGAGTTATTCACGACGATCGAGGACAGATCGTTTTTGTGGACACGCCTGGAATTTTCACAACGTCAAAAAGCAATCTCGCAAAATATCTAAACAAGGCAGCGGAAAACGCTCTTAATGGAGTTGACGTGATTCTACACGTTGTTGACCCTACCCGTTCTATCGGACCTGAAGATAAAAAGATCATGAGTACAATTGCAAATACTAAATTGCCAAAGATTCTCGTGATCAACAAGATGGACCTTCATAGTACACCACATCTTGCGTCATTCAGAGCAATGGCTGAAGATTACAACTTTGCAATTGAACTTTCTGCAAAGACTGGGCAACATGGTAAGTCACTTATCAATGCTATCTTCGATCTTCTTCCAGAATCCGAGGCTCTGTACGAATACGGTCAACTGACAAACCTTGATAATAACTTCTGGTTCGCTGAGTTGATTCGAGAGAAACTATTCTTGCGCCTACGTGAGGAAGTACCTTACTCGATCAACGTAAAAATTGACGAGATCACAGAGAGGCCCGACGGCTCGATGTACGTTTCCGCGAAAGTCATCACAAACGTTGAGCGCTACAAGAGTATGATTATAGGTTTAGGCGGACGCGGCATCCGAGAGATCGGTCAGTCCGCAAGAAAAGAGCTTGAAGGAGTTACAGGAAAAAAAATGTATCTGGATCTACAGGTAATAGTAGACGAACGTTGGACCGAGGAATTTAAATAAAAAAGTAGCGTCCGTGGACGCTACTTTTTTTAATTCTCAATCTTGTCACCAGCCGCCCACTTTCGTACCGTCTCCTCGTCTGCCTCACCACAGATCCATTGGTCAGACTCTGTGTTGATGAAGAAAGGAACGCCGGGGCATTTTTCAAATGCAAGTGGCGTCATCTTCTCTGCGTTCTCTGCGTTGTTCCACACCTCAAGCTTTTCAATAGGTAGCCCTTCTCCAATAAGCTTGTCGATCAGCGGCATCATTTTGATGCAGTGTGAACACGTCTCCCCGTAGAACTCATAAAGTGCCATACGCTTTATATTAGTGAATTTTAATAAATTATAGGAACAGCAATTGGCAAAATTAGCGGAAATCGCATAACATGCCCTTATGAGATATATAATAACACTTTTTGGAATCGTCGGCATAGCACTGTTGATAAGTCAGACCGGGTACCTGTATCCTCATCTGTTCTTTAGTGTATATGAAAACGATGTTAGGCTTTACGTAGGTAGCGAGATTATAACAACACAAGAAGAGATTCTTGAGTACGAAGGGACGAAGGTCTCGCTTGACTCACGCACAAACTTCACGATCAAAGACATCGAAACTGACCAGCTAGCCTTTTATGCCAGTCGTGGTCACTGGATCGTTACGCCTGATCGCAAGATCAAGACATGTACACGCGCTGTATGCGCAACAACATCATCAGTGATTGAGATGCGCTATTACACTCCTGGTGAGGTGGTCGACATCGAGCCGACCGGCGACACATTTGTCACATTTAAAGATCAAACGTTCGAACTCAAAGCTGGCGACAGGATGCGTATCGACGAGCTCACTGGTCAAACTTTTATCCAATCTCCCTCTGACGGAATAGACACCTCTTCAACACCTTGATTGATGAGGTGTTTTTTGAATGTAATCTGTGCGTCCTCATCACCGTGTATAAGCTGGATGCGCTTTACTTTTGAATCCTTTACCCAGCGTGTGAGCTTATCGTAATCCGCGTGTCCGCTATAACTATTGATTTTGATTATCTTCGCCTTAACATCAACAGTATAGTCAAAGATTTTAACCGGTGACTGCCCTTCCACAATCTTACGTCCAAGCGTTCCGACTGCTTGGTAACCAATAACGAGCAATGTGTTGTTAGGATCGTCTAAATATCTAACAAGGTGATGCACGATACGTCCCGCGTTCATCATTCCAGCACCTGCGAGAATAACCTTTGGTTGGCTTGAGTTATTTATTCCTTTTGAGTCTCCAACAGTTGCGGTAACACGCAATCCCTTGAAATGAAAGAAGTCCTCGTCCTCAAATCCTTCTGGAATGTCGAGTTCAAGCTCATCTTGGTACTTTGTATACACGCGGGTCGCTGAAATTGCGAGCGGGCTATCTAGGAATACTTTGCCGGGATCAATACCTTCGCTATCTACAATTATGTTGAGCTCGAACAAAACCTCCTGCATTCTCTCAACGGAGAACGCTGGGATCATAAGAACACCTTTGTTCTTTGCGTTTTCAATAACCGCATCCCTAAGCTTACTCATTCTTTCCGATGGTGGTTCATGAAGTCTGTCTCCATACGTCGACTCACACATTAACATGTCCAAGTCTCGTGGCAACGCCTCTGTGTCATGCAAGATTGGCACACCCTCTGAACCAATGTCTCCGCTGAATGCAATCTTCTTCCCCTCCGCTTCAACCACAACAAAGCTCGACCCTAACACGTGCCCAGCATCGTGCCAGGTTACGGTAATGCCTGGCGCGACCTCCACAGACTCTCTGTACTTTACGCCTTTCCATGATCTGAACACAGCCTCAACGTCTTCCTCACGATAAAGAGGGTCGCGTCCACATTTCTCCGACTCCTCGAGCATGATGTTATATCCATCCTCAAGAATAAGCTCACTTAAATCACGCGTTGGTTTTGTTGAATAAATAGTTGGCCTACCCTTTCTGTTGAACAGTAAAGGAAGGCGACCGATATGATCTTGATGCGTATGTGTTACAACAACTGCATCAATAGTCTCGGGATTAAAACCGAACTCCTGATAGTTCTTGTCCGAACAATGTCCTTGCCCCTGAAAAAATCCACAATCCACAAGGATTCTAGACTCACCTGACGCAACTAAAAAACACGAACCCGTAACTCCTTTTGCTGCTCCAAAAAATCCTATATCCATATTGTTATAAGTATATCACGTCGCTGTGTACAAAAAAGTGCGTCCAATGACGCACTTTTGATCTATTTCATTTTCTTCAACATGGCGGCCAGTATCGGCGGCGTGACGAGCGTTGTCAGTATCACCATAATAACGATGATCGAGAACACTTCATCTGATATCACACCTATCCCCTTTCCGATAGACGCAAAGATCAAACCAACTTCTCCACGCGGAACCATCCCGAAACCAATCAGCATCTTGTTGACACCCTTTCCGGCAGCATACCCGGCTACAAGTTTACCCAGGATCGCAACAACCGAGATCGCGAGCGCTACACCGACCACCTTAGGATCTTTCAATGTTTCCAAGTTAACTGCCATTCCAGTCACTACAAAGAAGATCGGTACAAGGAAGAGCGCCAGAGGCTCAATGATGTCTTCGATATGAGAATGTGAGTGTTTGTTCATCACGCGCTGAAGCTTCGCCTTCATTGCCTCATCCTCAGAGTCAACCAACGCCTCCTTGATATCCTTAACCACCTTTGGATCCTTAAAGTACTTGAAGTGCACAGGGTCCAGAATCAAGCCGGCAGCAAACGCTCCAACGATTGCTGCGAGTCCGAATACTGCTGCTAGGTAGGCGAGTATCAAACCAAACGAAATCGCGAACGTAAACTTCATTCCAACACCAGCGTGGATCTTGGAGAAAAACGTTCCAAGATACGGCGCGCATAATTGTCCAAGGACGATTGCTCCAACTAAGAATAGGATCGCCTTTGCTGCGATGATGCCAATAACTCCAAGTGACACTGCACCCATCGTTGCCATCGCTGACACGATTGCAAGTATGATCAAACCGAGCACGTCGTCTATCACGGCAGCACCAAGAACGATCTGCGCTTCTTTGATCTTGAGCTTTCCGAGTTCCTGGAATACACGAGCTGTAATACCCACCGATGTCGCAGTGAGTGCTGCTCCAAGGAAGAGGTAAGCATTAGTATCAAGCCCAGGCATCAACCATGGGCCCACAATGTATGCACCGAGTACAAAAGGAACAACAACTCCTGTGATAGCAACAGCGCCCGCTTTGGCACCGACCTTCTTCATCTCTGATATGTTGGACTCGAGTCCGATTTGGAAAAGCAGTATCACTACACCGAGTTCACTTAAGAACGTGATAATAGGATCTTGCATTATCGGATCGAACACGTGAATGCCTAGCAATGCAAGGTTTCCAAGCACTACACCCATTACAAGTTCGCCGAGTACAGACGGTTGACCAAACTTTTCAACAAGCCCGGATATCTTTGCAAAAATAAGTATGACAGCGATCCAAAGAAACGTAGTAACCGGCCCTTGACCAGATTCCGCCGCGCCCTCCGAAGCCTGAACAAATGGCACTATCGCCATTGACATTAGCGCTATCAGTAACACTATCTTATACCGTAACTCCTTACCCTGAGATAAAAACGCATTAATTCGCATCGATAAACCCGACATAAATTTGTTAAAATTGCTTAATTATTAAGGGATTCTATCTCGATAATCGCAACATGTAAACCCTATCTGTTTATAACCGTCCTTTGTATATGTCGCGCTAACTTCGTGACACACTCATAATTGATTGTTCCCTCCCATCTAGCGTGATCCTCAGCAGTAATCCGCTCCTCTCCCTGAACGCCAATCAACACAACCTCGGCGCCGACCTTAACATCGATGTCTGTGACATCAACAACGGTATGATTCATACATACACGACCAAGTATCGGAACGCTCGTTCCATTCACCAGAACGCGACCTGCGTTTGAAAGCGACCGAAACAGTCCATCGTAGTATCCAACGGGCAAGATCGCGATCTTGGTATTCCGTGTCGTTCTATAAGTGCAGCCGTATGAGATAAACGAGTCTGCCTCAAGATCTTTCACCTGCACCACTCGTGTCTTCCACGAGAGCACAGGCATGAGCTCAAGCTCGCTTGCTCGAGCAACGCTCTCTGACGGCCACAAACCATACACCGCAATTCCTGGCCGTGCCATAGTCATGTCCGCGAGGTCATTACTGAGTATCGCACCAGAATTTCCGCAATGTAACTCTACAATACTTGGATACAGCGTCTTAAGCTCACCCGCTAATTTCCTAAAACTTCCCAACTGATCTGAAAAATATCTACGACCGTCGCTATCGAGCTCGTCCGATGTTGCAAAGTGCGTCATCAAACCTGTGACCCTGATCCCCGGTAACTCATCAAGCTCTCTCATAAACTCGCCCAAAGAATCTTTCACGTGTCCCTGTCTTCCCATACCAGTGTCGATCTCAACATGAACGTCGACAGTCTTGCCAGACCTCACTGCAGAATCAGAAACACCATGAGCAAGATCTAGATCATGTGCTACGATCGTTACACCAAGAGCGACAACAAGATCATACTCACTCGGCAACGCGGAACTCAACATAAATATATCAACAACAATCCCGTTATCACGAAGTTCACACGCCTCATCGACAGTGGTTACCGCAAGACAGTCAACGCCTTGATCAACGAGCATACTTGCCATCTCCAGCATCCCATGTCCATACGCATTGCCCTTAATCGGAACCACCAATCTCTGACCAATAGTGCGAGATCTTAAGATATTCAGGTTGTGAATCAGTGCATTTCGCGAAAGTTCGATCCAGGTGCTTGTATCACTCATATCCGAAGATAGTAGCACATTCGATTGACAAAACAGGCAAAATTCGCTAGCATTGCGGCATTATGAACTTTGCTTGGGACAAGTTACCGCGTCCTATCATTGCACTTTCACCGATGGCTGACATGACGGACTCTGCGTTTTGTCAAACGGTGAAGGATGTTTCCAATCCAATCATGTTTCGAGAGATGGTTAGCTCTGAAGCGATGGTAAGAGGAAACGATAAAACGATGATGATGACGGATTTCGCAGATGTTGAACGACCGATCGTTCAACAGATTTTCGGTGCGGATCCAGAGACGATGGCAAAGAGCGCGAAGATGATTTGGGACGAACATGAACCAGAAGGCATCGACGTGAACATGGGTTGTCCGGTTTACAAGATCACGAGCAACTTCAATGGATCGGCTCTGATGAAAGACCCGGAACTCGCAGCCGAGATCGTACGCAAGATGAAGGCCGCTGTTCCCTGCCCGGTGTCGGTCAAGATCCGCGCGGGTTGGTCTGATCCGAATCAGTGCGTTGAGTTCGCGAGAGTTTTGGAGGCTGCGGGTGCCGATCTGATTACGGTTCACGGTAGAACTAAAGAACAGGGTTACAGTGGTTACGCAGATTGGACAAAGATTAATGACGTCAAAGACGCAGTGTCGATTCCGATACTTGCTAACTGCGATATCTTCTGCGCAGAAGATGCCGTGCGCATCTTGAAAGTTACAGGCGCAGACGGTATCCTTGTAGCGCGCGGTGCGCTTGGAAACCCCTGGATCTTTAAACAGATTGCGGAAATCCTGGAAACAGGTAAGATCCTGACCCGACCAACATATAAACAACATTTTGAACTAATCATTCGTCACGCAGAGCGACACGTCGCTCAATACGGAGAACGCGGAATCGTGACATTTAGAAAACACCTTTCGTGGTATACAAAAGGAATGGAAGGAGCAAAAGAATTTCGTTCAGGACTTGTACGAATTTCTTCACTAGATGAGCTCAAGACACTCGTGGCCCCTTATCTAAATGACGAACGGGAAATGGACTTCATACGCATGAAATCTCCACAACCCGATTCTTATCCAGGAGAATAATATGGGAAAGAAAGAATGGCGCACAGGCCGAGACACATTTTTGTATGTTTCCAACCTGCCAGAAGGTGCAGTTGAGTCGATTAAGAAATATGGGGAGAAGTACGGACGCGACCTTAAGGTTGCGGTCATTCACGATATAAAATCACCATACTCAGGAGTGCTCGCAAAGAAGCGAGGTGCCAGCGTGATTATAAAAGCAGATTTTAGATCTGTTTCCGATGTACAGAAGGCCCTTCTACCACACCAAGATAAATTTCTTGCAGTAACTGCTAGAGGAGATTCTGCAGTTACCCTTTTCCGTGAAGCTATTCCCCACCTTCCAGAACTTAGAACACCAAACTCAGAGTCACTTATTTGGTCAGTGAACAAGATCGAGATGAGGAAGAGGTTTTTTGCACACGATAAAACCATCACTCCAAAGTTTGCAATCGCAAAAGATTCTACACAAAAGACAATCGACAGGATCGTAAAAAGTGTAAACTTTCCGTGTGTTGTAAAACCGCCAGATCTAGCGGAAAGTATTCTTGTTGCAATTTGCTTCCACGAAGAAGAGCTTCAAGCTGCTATAAAGCGTACCTTCACAAAGGTTCGGTCCATTTATAAGAAAAAGATGATCCTGACACCACCGCGAGTTCTCGTTGAGCAGTTCATGGAAGGCAATATGTATTCTATAGATGCATACGTTGACTCACGTGGAACTGCCCAACTTACCCCGATGGTGTACATCAAAACCGGTCGATCGATTGGTTTTGATGATTTCTTTGGATATCAGCAGATGACGCCAACGAACCTTAAGACACAAAGCATTAAAGACGCTCATGTGGTTGCTAGAAAAGCAATAAAAGCGCTTGGTCTACGGAGCACGTCTGCGCACATTGAGCTCATGCGTACTGAAGACGGGTGGAAGGTTATCGAAGTCGGTGCTCGTATCGGCGGATTCAGGGTTGAGATGTATGAGCTTTCGTACGGATTCGATCATGGACTGAATGATATCTTGCACCGCGTACCAAACAAGATTAATGTTCCAAAGCGCAAGAAAGGATATACGGCTGCAATGAAGTTTTTTGCAAAAGAAGAAGGTGAACTCGTAAGACTCGTAGGACCAAAGAAGGCGCTTAAACTTG
>JABMPK010000060.1 GCA_013203725.1 Candidatus Uhrbacteria bacterium
GGCTATACGTCTCTCACCAAAGTCTCGCCAGAACAGGCTACCGCGAGTGCTGAAGCGTGGATTCATGAGAATGCAGAAACGTTTAAATTCGACGGGCGAGATCTTACGCATGTTGCAACAACATATCAGAAATCAAAATGCCGCAATTGCTATAGTAGCGTATTCACATTCACATCGTCACATGCAGGATACGGCGACAGATCTAATGCAACAAATTTAATAACCGAAGACACTGAGCACGCAATCGAATTGGCGCCCTACCAAAACCACTACATAGTAGACGATGTATTTGATGAGTTGCATCAGCTTTCTTACCAAGAAGTATTCAAGCAAAGGATCGACGCTGCTCGGGTGTGGCTCACCACACAGTCGCCAACATTCATTGCGCAAGAAGGATATGATATTGATGACAGTTTCAAAATTTCGCCCGACTACTATATCGGATATGACTACCCATACAGAATAAGAACGACCTTTAAAACGGAGCGTCCCGGTTATGGACCGAATGGATATATCCCAACCGCGGCAGAGAAAGAAGAACGATTCATTGGGATGATGATCAAAGGCCAAGACACAAATTTGGATCACGAGATCCTCATCATCGTAGAGCCGGACCTAACCGTTTCGGAAGCTATAATCGATAATATTTATAGTGACGTTGCAGAAGACCTTACAATAGCAGAGACTATACATCCTACCGCGCAATAACATATTGGCACACGCGCCAGTCCCTCTTTGCGAACGATCATCAAAAACCTCCAAGCTTTCGCTTTGAGGTTTTTGTATTCAACAAATCGAAAACCGCCTAGCACTACCGCTTCTATGATATCACTATTGATGATACAGTTTGCCCACTATGACAAACATTCCTACACGACCAGCACGCCACTTTGTTTCTGAGAAGCTCTCCATTACGGCCTGGAGCGACTTGTTGCCGTACTACCAAGACCTCTCACAGCGTGAACTGGCCTCAGTAGACGAACTCAAGCAGTGGATGCGTGATCGCACCGAGCTTGAGGCAATCCTTGGCGAGGATCAGGCTTGGCGCTACATAAAGATGAACATTGATACACGTGACGATGTACTCAAGGAAAAGTATACATTCTTGGTTGAGGAGATCATGCCTCATATTGCACCGTTCGACCACGCGCTCAATAAAAAGGTTGTTGAGTCACCGTTTTTCGCTGAACTCGATCAGGCACGCTACAAAACGTACATTCGCACATTGAAGAAGGCGATCGAGATTTATCGAGAGGAGAATATTCCCCTGTTCACCGAGACGGCAAAAAAGGAGCAGGAGTACGGGAGTCTTGCTGCAGCCATGACTGTTGAGATTGACAACGAGACACTGACGATGCAACAGGCAGGCCATCTTCTGAAAGGTGTTGATCGAGAAAAACGAGAGAGCGTTTATCGCGTAATGGCGGATCGACGCCTCCAGGACACGGAAGCTCTTGATACACTTCTGGATGAACTCATCGCACTCAGGCAACGCATTGCCCGCAATGCCGGATTCGACAACTACCGAGACTATATCTTTGTTTCGATGGGGCGGTTTGATTACACCTCAGAGGACTGCATGAACATGCATGACTCCATAGCTAGTGCTGTAATGCCCGCACTTAACGACTTCGAAGACGAGCGAAAGAAACTCCTCGACCTTGATGACTACCGACCATGGGACACCACAGTAGACGCCATGCATCGAGACCCTCTAAAGCCTTTCGAAGGTGGCCAGCAACTCTTGGACAATTCTATCGCCTGCTTCCAAGGCATACGACCCTTCTTTGGTGAGTGCTTGTCGACTATGAAAGCGATGGAATACCTAGACCTTGAATCCAAACAAGGAAAGGCTCCAGGAGGATTCAACTATCCGCTATACGAAATTGGCGTACCCTTTATATTCATGAACGCCGTTGGTACGCAACGGGACGTAGAGACGCTTATGCATGAAGGTGGCCATGCAATACACTCGTTCCTTGTGCGAGAACTTGAGCTGAACGAATTTAAGAGCACCCCTTCCGAGGTAGCAGAGCTCGCTTCCATGTCTATGGAACTGTTGAGTATGCATACGTGGGGTAAGTTCTATCAAGATCCAGAAGATCTTAAACGCGCACGCGAAGAGCAGATGAAAGGATCACTCGACGCGCTCCCGTGGATAGCAGCTGTGGACCGTTTCCAACACTGGATGTACACAACAGAACATACCGCGCAGGAACGGCGCGAGTATTGGAACGGTCTCATGGACACCTTTGGCAGCACAGCAGTAGATTGGACAGGGTTTGAGAACACGCGCTCGAATATGTGGCAAAAGCAACTTCATATCTTTGAAGTTCCCTTCTACTACATTGAATACGCAATCGCACAGCTCGGAGCTATCGCCATGTGGCGCCAGTTCAAGTTGAATGGTGATGAAGCTCTCGACAATTACATTTCTGCACTATCACTCGGATATACAAAAACAATTCCCGAGTTCTACAAAGCAGCCGGCATTGAGTTTAACTTCAGCAAAGAATATATCGGAGAGTTGGTAGCCTTCGTGCAAAAGGAGCTGGAGGAGCTGTCATGATTCAAGACGTTAATTAGCTACTCAAGTTTTTATGACAGACGAAGAAAAGATTGTAATAAGGTTCTCTAGGATGCTAGAAATTATACGCGTGTATATTGCAGACCATCCAGATGCAGAAGGCGAAGAGGAACTTGCCAATACTGGCGCTAGCCTCTTAACTTTGTTCACCGAACCAGAAGCATTGAATAACAGCATGCATCGACACATGTCGTTGGTTGTGTTCCAGTTGTATATACATACATTGCGCGAAAAGAAATCTTGCTCCGAATCGCAAGAGAATCTTCTAAAAAACTTTCAGGAGGCGTACACTGCGTACAACGAGTTTTTTGATCCAATCTCTGCAGAAGATGCAATAGGTTCGTTGCCAGATAAAGAGTAGTAACGGCGGTATATTCATGCCGTCTACCTTTGCAGTCAGGAAAGACTAATACCGTAACCAAAAAGAGCCCCACAGGGCTCTTTTTTTTGTACTTGTGCAAAAAGCACCTGACCCCGATTTCAAAGCCAAAGCTCAGAGGCTCATGATATTTTAAGTGAAATTTTTGCTATAATGGTTAACATACTACAGATATGCACAGTGACATATCGTAAACTACTATTTATGCATAATGTGCAAGATATATGAGAATATCACTACGTATTCGACCATCCATAATTGCCGCATCCCTTATTATTAGTGTCATTGGCATCACGTTATTAATCACCCAATCCCGCGCGCTTTCACCCTGCGACTGGAACTGTTTTCCAACTGTAAGCAAAGGCGCAGTCGCGACTTCTACTGATCGTCCTGCAGTTTATGCAATTGGATCGACTGGCTCTATGGATCGTCGCGCTTTTCCTCGTAAGGATATCTATGACACTTGGTACGAAGATTTTTCCATAGTAACCGAAGCGTCTATTGAAGACCTTACGCAAATGTCCCTATCAAAACCGATGCTTCCCAAGCCTGGAACGGCGCTTATCAAGTATCAATATGATCCCAGTCTTTACATATCAACATCGCACGATCAGTTGCGAAGAGTTAGCGGAGTACTACTTGAAGAACTTTACGGAGACAGCTGGGAGTCATGCATAATAGAAATGCCAGAAGAATTTAAATTTCTTTACAATCATGGACAGTCTGCTGACTTTGCGCGCCCTGTAGATGTGGTAGTACGTCGTGAAGAAGGTGCTAGAGCTAATGTGGAGATAAAGTACGCATACGAAGATATCTGGAATGATATAAACGTTGAAAATGAGTTTGCACGTTTCTGGATCGATTACCAAGACGGCACATTTCCAGAAGTCATGAGCGGCACGCTTCTTGCGCCATCTGGAGAGTTGCAAATCTACGTATACCAGAAACCAACGGGACAAGTTATCACATTCAGTGACGCTCAGACACACTCTGTCGATGGCGACAGAACGCTGCTTAATACCGACGTCTCACCTTCTCAAATCGAAATTCGTATTACCGCAGATGATAAAGTTGAGGTTATAACTGAAAACCCTGATATGAGCACACCAGTTACCGACGCTATTTACCAGCACCAATGTCGAGCCCAGATATTTGGAGATTATCTCTGGTAGCAGACAAAGTATAGTAATGTCTAATACTCATTTCTGTTCTAAGAAATTTGTAATATATTAAACATGTGAAACATTTTGTAGAAAATTGGACCAAGACACTTGGCATGACTGACAATAGTCGCTTTGACCGAGACTTATTAATTGCACAAAATGTATTGTGGATTGAGTCTCTTGAGCCAGGAGAACAAAAGTTTCATTTTCGTAGAACCAAATATAAGTACCCACAACCAATCCTGAAAGTACCGCTGTATGCAGATCACGATGTCAGTAGATCTGGCGATATAATCGCACCTAGCATCAATAAGCCAAGAGTGGGCGGGTTACATAAAGACATCATAAAAGGAGAAGCAAAAGGCACGATTTCCATAAAGCGTATCAATAAAGTGTCATCAAGAAGCACAGAACATCTAATGATCAGTTATACGCAAATAGCGGGTAATGGAAGAATGCTACCAGAGGTTGGCGACAAAGCCATACTTTGTATCGAACGTAAAGAGATGTTTAGCAACCACGAAATTTCTCCTTTGCGTTATGCACACGGGCGCTTTTGCGAGGTCTAACCAGCTAATCATCACAATCTGTAAATATCGATGGGGCATCGGCCAACTACCTTACACTTTCACCTGTGGTGGAATATTGTATGCGGACTCGTATTGAGAAACTGTAGAAGATAGTTCAGAATATGGAGCCTGCACTCATACTCAACGAGTCGTACAACACAGTGCTCTATCAAAATGCATACTGGTCTTCGCTATGTAGCCATATAGGTAGTTCTAGCGTCGTATACTATGCCATGCCAAAAGTTCACCGAGATTTCTCAGTGGTTTTTTGTTGGGGGGTGGACCGTTTCTGACTTTCGGAATCAACGTCTATGTAACTACCGCTACAACTATACAGGTCATCTAGATCAGCGTATACTTGGATAACGCTGTTGAAGTGTAATTAGACTTATAGCCTATAAATGGCTAAGTTACATTAATTAACTACTCATGTTTTATGACAGACGAAGAAGAGGTTGTAGCAAGGTTTTCTAGGATGGTAGAAATTGTTCGTGCGTATCTTGCAAACCATCCAGATGCAGAAGGCGAAGAGGAACTTGCTGAAGTTGGGGCTAACCTACTTATTTTATTTGATGGGCCAGAAGAGCTAAACAATAGTATGCATCGGCACATGACGTCGGTTATGTTCCAATTGTATATACAAACTTTGGAAAAAAAGAAGTCTCGTTCAAAATCGCAAGAGAATCTTCTAGAAGACTTGCGAGAGGCGTACACTGCGTACAACGAGTTTTTCGATCCAATCTCTGCAGAAGATGCAATAGGTTCGTTGCCAGATAAAGAGTAGTAACGGCGGTATATTCATGCCGTCTACCTTTGCAGTCAGGAAA
>JABMPK010000061.1 GCA_013203725.1 Candidatus Uhrbacteria bacterium
AAAGTGCTATCCTCTCTGTCCTGCGGACATCTCTCCTTTAAAAGGAGAGACTTGCTAGTGTTTGCTAGTAGTATCTGGCAATTTCTAGAATATACCAGCTTGTAGGGACGCCCTTCTGTGCGTCCGCGCTAGCATATACCAGTGTGTACCCGCGTATGGCCATGCAAGATACTATGTGTCGTAAAATACTTTCACTCAAATACACCCTACAGATTCCACTACTTAGCAGGGCCAATCTACAACCCCTCCCAATGTGATAAAATAGCACTCATGAATACACTAACACTCATAATACTTGTCCTTGTTAGCGCCGGATTGTTTGGCGCTGCATTGATGATACTCAAAAAACTCCAAGAGGTAAAAGAAATGCAACTCGGTTCCCAGAACGACAAGGTAATAACGCAACTTAGTGATAGCCTTCAGGGAGTTCAAAAGATGGTTCAGAATCAAATGCAAGGCATGCAGACGAACATGAACGACACGACCAAAGGTATGAACGAGAGGCTGGATAATGCCGCTAAAATAATAGGATCGCTCAAGCACGAGCTTGGCGGAATGAAAGAAATCGGTCGATCAATCTCTGATTTCCAACAATTTCTTAAATCACCAAAGATAAGAGGGAACTTAGGAGAGCAAATATTGTACGACGCATTGGATCAGGTCTTCTCTGTTAACCAATATACAAAGCAGTACAAATTCAACGATGGACAGACAGTTGATGCGATACTTAAGACATCTGCAGGCATCATTCCGATTGACGCTAAGTTTCCAATGGAGGCATACCGCCGCTATCAGAACACGGACGACGTAAAGGAAGAGAACATCGCTCATAAGGAGTTCACCAACGCTGTTCGCAAACATATCCGCGACATATCGAACAAGTACATCCTCCCACAGGAGGGCACAGTGAACTTTGCGGTTATCTATATCCCATCCGAGGCTGTCTACTATGAGGTTACAATGCAGCACGAGGAGCTTAACGGCTACGCACAGGAGATGAACATTATGGTAACGTCACCAAACACGTTCTTTAACTTCCTGCACATTGTAATGATGGGTATGGAACGTTCAAAACTCCAGGAGCAAGCTCAGCAGATCTGGGAAATCCTGAAAGGCGTGCAAAAGGAGACAGAAAAGTTTGGAGAGAAGATGAGTGTTCTGTCGCGACACGTCACGAATGCAAAGAGCGCGATGGACACAGTGAATTCTGAGTATACAAAGTTGTCAGGTAAAGTTGATCAGGTTAAGTTGTTGAAGTAAATATGGCGGAATTCCAAGAAGGGAAGTTATCTTTGGCTGAACAATTGACCTCGGGCATGATCGATGCAAGAGAATTCCTGTCTGTTGTTGACGCCCAAGAAATAAGCGACCCAGAGCGTTCGTTGGCATCGAAAAATATTGAAGTTCTTACTAATACAAAGGTTAAGGAAGTTCTTGCCTCGAACCCTGAAACAGCCTGGGACTACTGGAACAGTTTGTCACTAGCTCTCTTTCATGAAGCGCAACACCAACTTCAAGAAGGATCATCTGGTAAAGAAATGCTAGCTCAGGCTCTTGAAGCGGCATCAAATATGGATCTTGATGGTGACGAAGATTGGGTAACGTACCTCAAAGCCACACAGGCATATGCGAACGGTGACCTTGCACTACTCGAGAAACTTGCAGGATCTATCTCAAACGAACGCAATGCTATCGTAGCGAATAACCTTGTTGATGGCTTGAAAACTCGTGGTAGTAGCGACTATATTCAAGACTACAACAAAGCATAAGATCATCTGTTGCTTGCGTACTATTCTACGTAACAGCAATACCACCATCTAAGAACAATATGAAAAACTTAATTCTAGGATCAACTTCCCCGCGCCGTAAGGCGTTGCTGGAGCTGATCAACCTTCCGTTCGAGGTTATGGCGAGCGAATACGAGGAAGACATGACGTTAGACATGCCGCCGGCAGAACTCGTGCAGTTCTTGTCCAAGGGCAAGGCGGACTCCATAGCGAAAAATGTGAAGGACGGGATTGTTATCACAGCCGACACCATCGTTGCGCTAAACGGAAAGGTAATGGGGAAGCCTAAGTCTGATGAAGAGGCAAAGCAGATGCTGCAGGAGCTTAGTGGCAACACGCATGAGGTAATGACCGGCCTTACATTGATAGATGCGCAAAGCGGCCGGAGCCTATCTAGAGCAAACATCTCGAAGGTTACCTTCAAGGACATACCCGAGCACGAGATTGATGCTTACATCGCTAGCGGTAACACAAGAAACCGTGCAGGAGCATACGGAATCCAAGATCTTGGGTCGCTGTTCATCTCCGGCATAGAAGGAGACTACTACGGAATCATGGGAATGCCGTTGTACGAGCTGATGGAAATGCTAAAAGAGTTCGACGTCGATATCTGGAAAGAAATGATTACATAAAAACACGCCCCACCGGAGTCCCGGTGGGGCGTTTGTGTTCTTGGAGTGGAGGCCTAGCCGGCCTCGGTCATGAGGTCGAGATGATCCTCGATGTCCTGCAGCACGAACGCCTCGAAGCGTTCGGGGTCGATCATCATGTTGCGCTCCCAACCCTGGTTCCGGCAGAGCAGTCCACTCCAACCGTCCAGGCAGTAGATGGCAACGATGTCCCTGTCCTCGTCGCGGACCATGATCATCATCTGATGAAAGCCGTCATCTTCCACCATCGCACTTTCCAGAGTCATGTTCCAGTCTGTGAGCTCGGCCAGGACCTTGTCCGTGAGGAACTGTGTGCGCACCTTCACGCTTGCTTCCCGACGAACCTTGACTCGACGCGACTGCAGGGCCTGCAACATGTGCTCGGTTCCAAGCCGGATGTTGTCCAGGAACGGAACGAGCAGCATGATCTTGTCCACGCGACTCGGCCTTCCTGCCAACACGGCGACCTCGTCCATGCTCGTCTTCCTGGCCATGCGCACGCGGACCGTTGCCTGGTCGCTTGCCGCCAGGATGTTCGCGGCTACCTCGATCTTGAAGTTGAGCAAGTCTCTCTCGTCGGCCACCAGGATCCTCGTAATGTGCAGCCGATCCAACACAGCAACAGCTGTCACGTCGACAGCGCCACGCTTGAACGCCAGCACCAACGGCAGCCCGATGTCCGGCGCCCTGTCGAGCAATCCCTGAATGAATTCCTTGCTAATCATCGCTACCTCTCTGTGACATTGCGTCACGTGTGAATTGGGAAAGAACGTGTGAACTTACACTAAAAATCGAAAAATGTCAATGCCAAGCTAAGAGTAGTATCGATTGACATATGTTGAGGAGTCAGCTACGTTGAGATAAGAAGGAGGGGACAAGAATGCCACAGCCCTTTATCAGTATTACGGATTTCATGGAGCATGATCAGGCGCTCGCGATGCTTCGTGCATTCACGAGAGCGGGTGGAGACAAGATCGAGCACAAGATGGGTGTTGGCGTGATGACGCATCGCAGAATCCTGCACGGTATCAGGTCGCGGTGGGCTAACTCGTCTCCGCACCCTCACCATGTAGCCGAAATCTTCCCGAGCGACAACAACGCGTTCAACGTCTTGCACTACGTTGACTACGAAGGAATCGAAGTACCAGAGAATCTGTCACGAGCACGCGAGGCTGGCGGAAAACGCTTGCACGCGCTGCAACTGGACATGTGTTGGCCGGATCCAGGCGCTCTGTTCACGTTCAGTCAAATGCACCCGGGCATTCAGCTGATCCTGCAAGTTGGCAGAGACGCGTTCTCACAGGTTGGCGATAGTCCAACAAGGCTAGCGCTGCGTCTCATGACGTACATCGATTCTGTGAGCTACGTTCTGCTTGACCGAAGCATGGGAGAAGGACTCCCGATGGACGCAGACGACCTGGCACGGTTCGTTGTCTCCATCAAAGCGACGGTTCCGCAGTTCGGCATCGTCGTGGCCGGAGGCCTGGGACCAGACACGCTCCACCTCGTGGAGCCGCTCGTCAAACGGTTCCCAGACATCAGCATCGACGCGCAGACTCAGCTCCACTTTGGCAGACAGCAACGAGCACCCGTCGAATGGCCTCGTGCGGATCGGTACCTGCGACGAGCAGTCGAGATGTTTGCAGATACGTAGCAATTCCCAACGATCACGCCGCGTCACCTGACGCGGCGGTTTTTATTGACATTGGATGGTTTTGTGATAACGTCCAAAGCAGTCAGTAAGGAGGAAGAACAAGACATGAAGGTATTCGTAACAGGTGCAGCAGGATTCATCGGTAAGCATCTGGTTCGACACTTGGCCCAGATCACGAGTGTAGTCTGTTTGATCCACAAGGAGACCACATCAGAGAAAGACATTGAAATGTTGAGGTCGCTGGGGTGCGAGATCGTCTTCGGCGACATCACTCAAGGCTCAGAGGCGATGACCAATGTCATGCGCGGGTGTACGCACGCCGTTCATCTTGCCGGGATGTACTGTTTCTCTGCAACAGAGGAAGAACTCGACAAGATCAACGTAGATGGAGCGGTGAACGTTGCCAATGCTGCGTTGGAACTTGGCATCCACCTCGTGCACTACGGTACTGTGGCCGAATTCGGACTACAGATTGGAATTTTCACGGAAGCATCTCCGCACGGCAAGAAGATCTGTGCGTACGGAGCCAGTAAGGCGAGAGGTAGTAAGCTGATCAGACGGCTACGTGACCTTCACGGGCTCAAGGTGACCATCATCTACCCGGGCCCAGTGCTGGGAGAAGGTGACCACAACATCAGCGCCGACTACATCGATGCCATAACAACCTCGCCATGGCGAGGTGGCATGTTAGGTCAGACGTACAGGCATTCGGTTCACACCTGGCTGCACGTACATGACGCGTCCGATGCCGGAATCGGAGCGCTCATGAACAGGAGGACCATCGGACGTGAGTACCTCGTCGGTGGTCACATGCTCTCGTTCGAGCAGTTCAACCAGCTGATCGCAAGAATCTGGTTCGGACAAGAACGTCTGCGCCGCCCCTGGCTCCAATGGTCCCGCGGGATCACGATCATGGCCTACATCTTCGTATGGGTGGCTTACTTGCTTGGAACAAAGCCTCTATGGAGACTGACGCCAGACTCTGACCGAGTAATGCGTTTCGGATTCGCGTTCAACGGCAGTAGAGCGCGTCAGGAACTACTCGGTGGAATGCCGTACAGAGAAATCGAAAGCGCACTCGTCGACTACAAAGACGACCACTGCAGCGTTTGCAGCCGTCTATGAAGAGAGCTCGACACTTCACGCCGACCCACGGGTCGGCGCTTTTTTTAAGCAAATTTTATAAAAAAAACCACGTCTTTCAACGTGGCACGTATTGCTCACTACTTCTTCTTCTTCGCAGTCTCTGTGTACCGGCCTTCGTACTGAGCAACGAACCGCTCGGCCCAGGCGTGAACCTCGTGCGTCCAGATCTCGTCGCCAAACCCCGGCAGCTCATCTACTAGCCTCCCCATATGCGACATCTGGTGACGCAGCACCTGCAGCAGAATCACTGGGTCTCCAGTGTTCTTGAAGTGCTCGAGCGGGTACATGATGTAGTCCCAACGCTCAAGCGCATCGAAGGCGAGAATCTCGAGAGGCTTGTGCGTTCGAAGCCAACTCGCGATCATCTGTTCATCGTCAGGCAACAGCGCCCATACCGCGGGCTTGTCTGCGAACTGCAACAGGAACGCTCTCTGGAACACCTTGAAGATCTTGGGTTCAAGCGTCTTGAACCTCTCAAGAAAACCTTCGTACTCCAATACGTCGTCCTGAGGAGTCTTGTCGATGTACAGCGTATCGGAACCCTTCTCCGCCTCACCCGTGTCGTGCACGAGCACAGCTAGCAGAAGCAGCTCAATGTCCAGATCACAGTGATTTCGGAGCTTCTCGTGCATCATCACCGCCAGCAACGTCGCGGCGTAGGAATGCTGCAGACTGTCTTGCGTACGCGGCTTCTTGATCCCCGGGCCTCGCAAGTACTTGTCCCAGCGTACGATCGTCGGCAGCAAACGCTGCGTCATCGTCCACACTTCCAGCATCGATCCCCAACTATCCAACATCGGATTTAACATCCAGACTCCGTTCCGATCGAAAGTACGATCTTTGAAGATCTTCCCATACACTAACCATATTGACAAATCCAGCACCCCTTGCTATATTGCGGTCACTCAGTAAGAGGAGTCACGACCTCGAAAAGACCCTGAATATATTAATATCTACGTTTTTACCACTACTATTTATGCCAAATAAGGCAAGTGCAAAGAAAGCTTTGCGACAAGACGTAAAGCGCGCGGAATTAAACAAAGCTGCAAAGCGAAACATGGAGCACGCTGTAAAAGTCACACGCAAGGCAACTGCTGAAGGAAACAAGGCAGATGCTTCAAAGTCACTTCTACTTGCTCAGAAACTGTTAGACAAAGCGACAAAGCGACGCATCATCAAAGCAAATACAGCATCACGAACAAAAGCGCGATTAGCAAAAGCTATCAACGCAATCAAGTAACAAAAAACGAGCCGATGAGGCTCGTTTTTGTTTGTCATGCAACAAGGTCGACTACCAGTTGCTCAAGTACCGATACATCCTTCATGGATCCATTCTTTAATCTCTCATCCGCCGTCAAAACAGACGCGATCATTCCTTTGAGTTCATCAGACGGCATCGCCAATGCTCTGGGCATGGTCTTCTTTGCTACAAACGGATGAATCCCAAGCTCTCTCGCGGCGTTGCGCTCGCTCCCACGGCCATTCACAGCCGCGTACGCTCGTAACTCGGTCAACAACTGCACTTCCCGCATCAACATGTTAATGAGCTGGCCAGGCGAAGTCCCACGGTCCACCTCGTTTCGCAACAACCCGACCGCCTTACGACCATCGTGCGCTCTCACAGCATCCAAAAATGCAAAAAGCGAGTCGTCGAACGTGGGCTGCACAAGTTTTATCACAGTCTCACGCGTCACAGTCCCGCCATCCACCGCCGTAGATACTTTGTCGACTTCGTTTTTCAATCTCCACGTATCAGCTCCCGCGCGAATCACAATCTCGCGTAAAGCGTCCGCGTTCAATGTCGCCGACGACTTTGCCTGCACCCAAAGCGACGCTTCACGATCCGTCATGACTCCCAAAGGATACTCGTGCACGTCTGATCCTAACCGCAACACGGCATACAACTTGTTCTTCGCTGATCGTTCAACAGTCACCTCAGAATCTGCAAGAATAATTATCGTCTCGTCTCCCCGTCCCAACAGTTTTGCCGACCACGCCTCAGCATCGGCCTTCTTTGTTGTTGCGTGTGCCAAACCTTTCACAACTATCATCCTGCGCTCAGCTAAAAACGGCGGAGCACCAAGCGCACTCATAATGTCTCCCATATTTCCAGAACTTGCAGATGAGGAAAACTCAAAAACATCCAAATTCATCCCACTCGGATCAAACTTCTCTTTGAATTTATCCGTCATCCCAGATATTTTCTCCTTTATCCGGAACGCGTCCTCCCCATATATCAATATCACCATAGTTCCAGTATCTTACCACATACCCTTGACAAAACTGTCTTTTTCTGGTATAAACGGAGCAGTTCAAGGGGAATATACGAGATGAGGTCCCTGGTATGCTGTGGCATCCACAGAGACTCACAAGTATCATGATTCTAGGGTGCAAGTACGGCACTGATGGTTGAATGATGCTTAGTCAAAAGTTCTGCGCGGCAGGATTTGCAACCCTATTCGACAAAGGCAACTGACCAGCAGGTATTTTCTTAGAACACACCAAAAGGGCGAGCAGTGCAAAGCCCCATCAACCTCTGCGCGTGACGGAGGAAGATGTTTGTATCACGCAACGAACTTGAGGGCGGCCACTCTGTGGTCGTCCTCTTCGCTAACCAAAATTAAAAAGACTCGATTCTTCACCATGAATCGAGTCTTTTATTTACTTTACATCTCTCCAATTTTTCCCAATCTCCACGTCTACCGTCAGTGGCACTTTGCATTTCACAACGTTCTCCATGATACGTTTCGCATTCCTTGCAACCTCATCGACTAGCTTGTCGTCGACTTCAAAGACGAGTTCATCGTGCACCTGCAAAATCATTCGCGCCCTGTCACCGTAGCCTTGCTTCTCCAACCACTCGTCCACCTCTATCATCGCTTTCTTGATGATATCTGCGGCCGATCCTTGCAATGGCATGTTCGTTGCCATGCGCTCTGCAGACGCTCGCACCATCTGCACACCAGAATCAAGATCCGGCAATGCTCGGCGACGTCCGAATGATGATTCCGCATACAGGTTCTCCTGCGCATCCGCCAAGATCTTGTCTAGGTAGGTTCGTACTGTAGGGAATACCTCAAAATACTTTTCAATAAACTCTTTCGCTTCTGTGAAACTCACTCCAATACTTCGCGAGAGTGCACGTGGTCCCATTCCATAGATGATTCCAAAGTTCACGGCCTTAGCAGAGCTTCGTTGCTTCTTTGTAACCTCATCCTCCGAAATCTCGAACACCTTGGCAGCTGTTGATCTATGAATATCTCCACCTTCATTGAAAACTTGTACCATGCTCTTGTCGCCAGAGAACGCAGCAACGAGTCTAAGCTCGATCTGGGAATAGTCGGCGGCGATTAGTGACTTTCCTTTTGGCGCTGTGAAGGCCCTACGTATGTCGCGACCAAGATCCGTGCGTATTGGGATGTTTTGCAAGTTCGGATTCGAGCTTGAGAGCCGTCCGGTGGCAGCCACCGTCTGGTTAAAGTCCGAGTGCAACCGCTTGTCTGATGCTACAAGCTCTGGAAGCGCGTCTATGTACGTTGACTTTAGTTTTGTAAGCTCTCGATACTCAGAAACAAGGTCAATAATCGCATGCTCCTCCCGAATCTTCTCCAGCTCGGGTGCAGCAGTCGAGTATCCTGTCTTAGTTTTCTTGATTCCCTTTACTGGAAGTTCAAGATCAACAAACAAAACGTCCGCCAACTGTGAAGGGGACTTGATATTAAAGTCACGTCCCGCGAGTTTTAGAATTTTCTTTGTTAAAGCCTTGATTCGAATCTCTAGCTCCCCAGACATCTTCTTTAAAGCGGGCTTATCGAGCAGTACTCCATAACTTTCCATGTTCGCAAGAACAAATATCAACGGGTGCTCAATGGCCTCGTACAACTTTGTCATACCAGATTCCTTCAGGCGCCCTCTGAGCTCCTTTTCTGCAGGAATGAACTGCGCGACGATCTTTCCAAGTGTCTCGTGGTCTCCATCTGTTGTGAATGTCTTTGGAAGATCTGGTACAGATGTACCGACGAGGTCAGCAAGCACCGTATCAACATCAACATTTCGCGATCCTGCACGAACAAGGAAGCTTGCCACCTTAAGATCCATACCTTTTTCCGATAACTCCAACCTGGACTGTCGTAATATATGAAATATACGTTTAAGATCATGTCCAATGAATGCCGCATCGCGCAAAAACAAGGCTAGCTTCTTTAGTGTAGCTTCCGTTGGCGAAACAAACACGTACGACACCTCTCCATTCGAGAGCGCCATCGATGTTACAGACGTTCCGAACAAATCCATTGCATGGTCGTGTACATCAAGTGCATAAAGACCTTGTTTGTCACTGAACGCACCGAGCATCTCTTTTACTAACGAGCCGTCTCGATCCAACTTTATCTCCAGCTTGGCCTTCGAGCTTTTTTCCGACTTCTTTTTTGGCTCTTCCGCAACCTCGGTCACAATCCCACGCTGTTCGAGCCGTCTTATAAGACCCGCAAACTCAAGATCTTGATAAATGTTCTTTACCTTGTGCCAATCTGGAACCTCAACAGCCGCATTATCCATTGAAAAGTCCATTGGAACATCACGAATAATAGTAGCAAGCTCGTGAGACATCAGAGCATTGTCCTTGTCTGCCTCAAGCTTCTTGATTGTCCCCGGCTTTACCTTGTCCTCCAACTTTCCTGACTCCAATGCGCTATAAATCTGCTCCAGCGTTCCAAATTCTTGTATCAGCTCTGTCCCTCCTTTGTCTCCGATCCCCTTCACTCCCGGAATGTTGTCGGATGAGTCTCCTTTTAATGATTTGTAGTCAACAATATGCTCGGGGCCAAAACCGTACCGCTCTTTCACGGCCGCGATGTCGTAAACTTTAGTGACAGAGAACCCTTTTATAAAAACCATCACCTTCGTGAGCTCGTCTACAAGCTGCAAGGCGTCCAGGTCACCCGTAATAATGATCGTCTCTGTCTCCGGGTTGTGGCGCTCATGTTCAGCGATAGTCCCAAGTAGGTCGTCCGCTTCGAATCCCTTGATTCCAAAGTGGGGAACACCGTGTGCATCTAGGATGTCGTCGATAATAGGGATCTGGTCGTAAAGCTCTTGAGCTTTCTCTGCACGACCAGCCTTGTAGTCTTTGTATACATCGTCTCGAAATGTTCCACCAACCACATCCCAACACACAACAAGGTGAGTTGGTTTCATTTCTTCTAGAATCTTGTCTATCGCCATCGCGAATCCATATGCAGCGTTCACAACAGTGCCGTCTTTTGTTGTTAGCGGTGGGATTGCGTGCCATGCGCGATGAAGCAATGAGTTACCGTCTATTACGTAAAGTTTATTCTTATTTTTTGCCATATATAATGACAGATTAGCATATTTTGCAGTATAAAAAAACGCGCGCCCCGGGAGAACCCGAGACGCGTGTTGAAGAAGCCCTTGCGGACTAGTTGACCGGCGCCGCCGCGTTGGCGC
>JABMPK010000062.1 GCA_013203725.1 Candidatus Uhrbacteria bacterium
CCGGAACACGATCGCCAGCTCTGCTCGACTGCCATTTATCGAAACCGAACAAAAAGAACGTCGCAACGTTTACAGCGATCAGGAATATATACAGTGGAGCGAGTTGCACCGTCGTTACAAGAACGGACACAACGGCTACAACAAACAAGAGCCAAAGTATAAAGGCTGACGAATAAGGTTTACGGTGGCGTCGCTTCATGAATGCATGATATCAGAAAACCCGCAGTTGTGCGGGTTTCTTTCTAGCTTCTTCTTGCCTGCATGCGTTTCTTGTACAACCGCTCAGTAAATCCGCCCTGCTCCATAAACTGTTGCTCTAGAGCACGCAATTGCTGGTCTAGAAGATAATTTGCCTGGTGTATAAGGCAGATTCCCGTGTTAGCTGCAGTGTCGGGCTCTTGCATATAGGTCCTATAAGTCTTATAGGACCTATTTTCTAGATAAGCGAGCTGGCGAATTTCTAGAGCCTTTTCGCAACCACGGTCCCACATTTGTGCGCTATGTTGGCGCAAGTAGTCCTCGTAATCTAGCAGCAACTCCTCAAGACTTGCACGGGCAACGCTGACCAGCTTTATCTCGGTCTTCTTGGATGTGCCCGAAGCCTGACATCCCTCTGCAATATTCTGCCGTCCAGATCTTGCCGCCTGCACCATCTGGTCACACATGCGATACTCTTTCACGTAACGCTTGCAGAAATCAACCGTAAGGTCATAAATGATTGTAGTTGTTTGAAAAGATTTTAACTTCCGATATCCACCATGTGGCGTAATGATTCCAATTCCCATAAATCTGTAATAAAAAATAAAACTCCCAGTTGTTGGGAGGTTTACTTTCTTCTTACATTACAACAGCAAATTGAGTGACGGTCAAATGTGGATAGCTTTCGCCCTAAGCCCCGTGACACTTCTTAAACTTCTTCCCACTCCCACACGAACAAGGATCGTTGCGACCCACTTTGTTGTCGCCTGCGTTCGCAATCTCTGGCGCTCGCGAGTCCGCTACTCGCGCCCGTTCGGCGATGCTTGGGGATCGCATTAGTTTTACAGCTTCGGATATTTTGAAGATCGTGTATGCCACTTGTTTTTGAGCCTCGGACAACATCACTTGGAACATGTTGAAACTTTGTCGCTTGTACTCAACTAGCGGATCGCGCTGAGCGTAACCCGATAGTCCGACTGACGACCGTAGCTTTCTCATTGCGCTCAAGTGCTCCACCCATAGGTTGTCTATTGATCGCAATAACAACTGCTTTTCTGTCTGCGCGAGCTCCTTGCGGTTCTCAAACAATGCCTCAAGCTCTACATACGCCTTCTCAACAGCCTCTTCGAGAGCCTCGATGATCTCGGTACGCACTTCGGCAGCCTTTGCCGCTTGCGGTGCTTTTACGCCGTTATACTGCATGAACTCATCTTGAACACTCGACGGAGTTTTTACAATCGTCGACATTGTTTCAAAAATCTCTTTTACATTCCAATCTGTTCCGTCCGCCGTATGGAATGCTATGACATGTTCAATCTCGTCGGAAATATTCTCCAAAACCAACGGCTTGAATGCTTCTACATTTTCGTCCATGTTTATGTCCACAATATCTCGTCGCATTGTGTAAACAGACTCGCGTTGCTTGTTCAACACGTTGTCGTAATCAAGCAAACGTTTTCGGATATCAAAGTTATGACCTTCAACTTTCTTCTGCGCGGACTCAATCTGCTTTGAAATCAAACTGTTCTCAATCGGCATGTCATCGGGTACTCCCAACTTTTCCATTGCGCCCTTCATTCTCTCCGATCCAAACACACGCATCAAATCATCATCCATCGACACAAAGAACTGTGTCTTACCCGGATCACCTTGTCGCCCTGATCGTCCACGCAACTGGTTGTCGATTCGTCGTGACTCATGCCGCTCTGATCCAACAACATACAAACCACCGAGTGCCTTAACGGCCTCGTGCTCCTCTGGAGTCGCCTCAGTTCCACCAAGCTTGATATCCACACCACGACCAGCCATGTTTGTTGCAACTGTTATCGAACCCTTACGTCCAGCATTGGCGACGATTTCTCCTTCACGCTCGTGGTTCTTAGCATTCAACATCTCGAACGGAAGTTTTGCCTTTTTCAACGCATCGCTCATCTCCTCGTTCTTTTCTATTGAAACAGTTCCAATTAAAATCGGCTGACCCTTCTCGTGATTCTCGCGAACGTTCTTTACGATAGCTTCAATCTTGGCCTCATTAGTCCTGTAAATCTTGTCCTTCCCGTCATCACGCTTAATCTCTTTATTGGTAGGAATAACAATTACAGAGATGTTGTAAATCTTTTGAAACTCCTCTTCCTCAGTTTTTGCAGTTCCCGTCATTCCAGATAACTTGTTGTACATTCGGAAATAGTTCTGAAATGTAACAGTTCCAAGAGTCTGACTCTCGTTCTTAACTTCAACACCTTCCTTGGCCTCAATAGCTTGGTGTAGTCCCTCGGAGAATCGACGTCCTTCCATCATGCGTCCTGTAAACTCGTCAACAATGATGATCTCTCCGTCCTTAACAACATATTCACGGTCACGGTGATGCAAAACTTCAGCACGCAACGCCTGCTCCACATGGTGAACCATCTGAACGCCACCTGTGACGTACAAGTTCTCAACACCAAGAGCTTTCTCAATCTTAGTAATACCGTTGTCCGTCAACGTTGCAACCTTCATCTTCTCGTCGATGTTGTAATCCTCGTCCTCCTTAAGCACACGGACGATCTGTGCAAACTGCTGGTACATCGCGCTCGATGTTTGGGCTGGCGCTGAAATGATCAGCGGAGTTCGTGACTCGTCAATCAAAATAGAGTCAACCTCGTCAATCACACAAAAGTTCAAATCACGCTGAACACGCTGTTCCTTCTCCTGCACCATGTTGTCGCGCAGGTAGTCAAAACCAAACTCATTGTTTGTTCCGTACGTTATGTCAGCCTCGTAAGCTTCCTTGCGAGGAATCGGTCGTAAGTAATCGTGCTGAACCTTGAACGAACCAAGGTCGTCGCGCTCCTGATCTGCTTCTTCCTCGTTTGGAACAATTGAAGGGTCATACAAAAATGCGCTGTCGTGTGAGATTACGCTCACAGACAGTCCTAAGAATTCGTAAACCTCTCCCATCCAAACAGCGTCACGCATTGAAAGGTAGTCGTTAACAGTAGCAAGATGGACTCCCTTTCCTGCAATCGCGTTCAAGTAAACGGGCAGAGTCGCGGTCAACGTTTTTCCTTCTCCAGTCCTCATCTCGGCGATGTTACGATTATGCATCGCAATACCACCCTGAAGCTGGACATCGTAATGAAACTGCCCAAGCGTTCGCTTCGCAGCTTCTCGAACTGTCGCAAAAGCCTCTGGCAGCAAATCGTTTAGATCTACGCCATCCTTAGCCTTTGCACGCAGCTCAGCACTCTTGGCCTTAAGCTCGTCGTCAGACATTGCGGCCATCGCATCCTTATAGCCATTGATCTCAGCAACAGTCTTATCGAAACTCTTAAGAACTTTCTTGTCCTTATCCTTTAAAAATCGGTCTAAAAAGTGTGACATAATGGGGCAATGTTACTCAAATTCGCGTATTTGGTCAACAATCAAGCCCTCCTGGCATTAGCTCAGAAGGGCCCGGACGGGGTGCATCGCTTTACTCCCCGCAACTATAAATACACAAAACTCCTTTATTTGTTACCAAAACGCATAAATGACTTCCAAGATCGTCCCTCTTTCTTCTTCTTGGTATTGTTCTTCTTTTTCCAGTCTGTGATCTGACGCTTTATACTCGCCTGCACGTTGTCGATAGCTCCATACAAAGATTCCGCCTTCTCTGACGCGTAGAACTTCTCCCCATTTACGTCAGCAGAAAACTCCGCGTAGTAAACATCACCTTTATTATGATGGTCAGACGGCTTACCAAGTTCAATAGAGATCTTTGCAGGTTGCATGCGTTTTACAAGCTTGCTCAATGTTGATACACGCTTCTCTACATAATTTTCAATCGCTGTAGTAAGCTCCATGTTCTTTCCGTAAATCTTATCGATTTGCATATGTTTGAAAATTGATTGATTACCCTTCTATGATACGCTTTGCTGGCGTTGTGTGCAAGATATTTACTAGCAAAAAACCGAGCTGGGTTCGCTCGGTTTTGCTTGTTTTTGCTAGTGCGGACGCGCAGAAGGGCGTCCCTACGTGCTGGTTGTTGCTGGATTTTACCTTGAAGAATTATAAATTGAATCTTGATTTATAATTTTCAATTTACAATTGATTGCATTGCTAGAGCGGGAGGGAAGAATCCCTCCCCTACGTGCTAGCTGTGCGTGTAGTCGAACCAGAACACCACAGAGATGTCGTGGACGAGTTGTGCCCAGTCTGCTCCGTAGGTTGAGATTGCTGTAGATTCGTCTGGGATGTGTTGGAGTACTTCGCCTTCTTGTACAACGTACACTCTATTGTCTGACTGGATCTTTATCAGCTGTCCAACGTTCATGATCATTCTTCCGCCGAACGGGATCTTGCGAAGTTGGTCGTCTCCAACTTGCTGAACTCCAGAGAAGTCTGCGAAGTATGAGAGGAACGTTTCTTCGTTAGGGAAAACGTAGCGTGTTCCGTCTACTACTTGGTAGACGCCTGAAAGTTCAACGCCACGGAAGAGTGTGCCTTCGCGGATATCTACCACGATACCTTCTGGGGTCATCATCTCTGCGAGGACAGGACCTGTTTGCTCAGGCTCAACGATCTCGGGTTCCGGTACAACGATGATCGAAGTGATGGAGAAACTTGCGTTGGATGAGTCGTCTATGAGGACTCCGCCCGAGCTCGTGACCGCGTCTACTCTGATCTTACCTGTGACAACGGTCTCGTTTGGAACTGTCCATGAGTATGAGCCGTCGTTGGGCTCGTCTAAGGCGATCAACTCGTATGTTCGTCCGTTGTCTGTGGAATAGTGTAGCGAGATCGTGGACAGATTATCTCCAGAAGCGGACCAGGTAATCTCGTGTACCGAGTTTCCTTGCAAAATCTCGCCACCGTTTGGAGACATTAGGGTCGCGGAGGTCACTACAGCCGCTGGGCCGGTGCCAGGCGTTGGAGTTCCGCCGGATTGTGCTGCGGCTATTGTGAAGGTGAACGGGTTGTTCATTCCAGCTACTACGCCACCAAATCCATTCACGTTCACATCATCTGCTGTGGTGATGGTAATAGTAATATCTTCACTACTCAACCACGGTGCATCTGGAGAGAGCGTTACAACCGTATCGCTCACTGTCCATGCTGGTGTTTGTCCAGGATCTGTGCCTGCACCACAACACGAATACGCGAACGTGCCGGTGTTCATAGGTTCTGAGAAAGTAAGGACTACGTCTGCGGTTGTTATGACACTTACGTCTGCGTCTTCAGGGGACGAAGAGATTAGAACCGGAGCTGCGCCATCCAATGTTGTTGCTTGGGTCTGTGTTCCTAGAGTTGTGTTTGTATTCGTGCCGTCTGATAGAGAGAAACCATTCTGTGTAGTGATCGCGAAGTTTCCTGAGTTATCGACAGTGTCGACAACCGTTGCCTCTGTGCCGAGTGTTATGTCTACTACACCAGATGCTCCAGCCTGATCTGTGCCGTCTGCGCCAAAAACCGCACCAGTGAAGTCTCCTACGTTCCCAAAGACAAGATCGTTTGCGGACATTACGGATGCTGCATCCAGTGTTTCAGACATGTTGAAGCGAACGGTATCTACTTTACCGTCTGAATCGTTATCCTGATATTCAAATGACGATATAACCGGGGCCGCACCATCTGCAAGGTTTTGCGCTGTAAAGTTACCCGCTTGATTACCCGACGAATCCTGCAACGCTCCAGATGAAAACGTATAAGCAAGTGTTGGGGCAGTGGCGTGTGATGTGATCCCCGCATCACCATTCGTTCCAAGCGTAAGAGTTATGATTGTAGCAGTTTCACCATTATTAGACCCTCCAGAAAGAGCAGACGAAGTAATATCGTTTGCTACGTAGGTAAAGTCTCCAATTGATGCCGTGTTTGTACCAATAGCCTCATTAAATGTTATTGAAAGTGTATCAACTGCTCCGTCGTTGTTTGTATCACTGTAATTTGCCGATACAAATGAAGGGCCGTAAATATCGTCTACTGACAACGTTCCGACAAAACCATAAGCAGCTGCACCCGGACCAGTGCCCTCGGTAGCAACAGTCGCCGCTACGAGCCCAGACAAGAAGTTGGTCGTATCTGATCCATATTAAACACGAACACGTCCACCTCCACCACCTCCACCATCGGCTGTGCCGTCACCACCAGTACCACCAAAAACCGTCACAGGAACTCCAACATAAGTGCCGCTCAGAGTGCCGCTCACAGTAATGTAAACAGAGCCACCAGCTCCGCCGCCTCCGCCGTTTGTGGAAACAAGTCCAGTGCCACCGTTTGCAGACATAGCACCGTTCCAGCTCATATCCCCTGCATCGACTTCAATGCGTATCAGCCCTCCACCATTGCCCCCATAGCCAGAACCATCGGCTCCTCCAGCGGATCCAATCAAAACAGGAGCTGTTAATGAATCATAAGCCAAACCTCCGACGACACTAGCACTGGAAACTCCACCGGCACCACCATGGCCGGAACCACCTCCACCACCTCCACCATTTCCTCCAAAAGAAACTCCTGACGCACAAACGTTACTCCCATTTGGTCCAGAGCCATACCCAGACCAATCGGCCGTACATCCGTATTCGCTTGCGTTCAAACTTGCGCTAGCGCCAAGTGTAAAACCTGTTAGATTCGTAAAAGAAACATTACCGTTCACAGATGTCGTCCCAGCTAACTCCAAGTCTATAATGTCATCAATAGTGAAAAACCCACCTTCATCGTCCGTATTAGGATTATCGCTACCAGGTAAGGTAATAGTTACGTTAGTCCATACCTGATCGTCCGATGTAGGAATAGTAAAATCAATGTCTGCGTCATGTTTTGAACCGCTCGCATCTAACGTAAACCCGCTAGCGAGTACAAAGCTAGATGTTGCAATAAAGTTAAATGAGGTCAGCGAAGCAGAAGTACAGGTAATTACGCCATCAAGTGATAGTGTTGCAGCCGTAACAGAAGGTGTAACTATGCCAGCCGTGCAATATTGGTTGGTAGCGCTACTATCAGTCGTCCATGTAGTCACGCTGTGGTCCACATCATCATATGTGAACCCATGATAGATGGAAACAGCTGATGTAGAACTATCTAGAACATACACCGTACCCTTTGCGCCAGGTTCTTCCAGACCCGTTCCACCCGTACCAGCAGCGCCCGCAGCAACTGTTAGGCTAGCTGAACTGAATCCGAACGTACCGCCTGCGTGAGTGATAGATATACGCCCTCCTCCTCCTCCGCCTCCGTTGTCAGTTGTACCTGTTGCACCGTCTCCTCCGTCGGCAGTCATCGACCCACCTCCATCAAGCGTACCAGCGACAACAAGATATATAGCACCTCCAGAACCTCCAGAACCC
>JABMPK010000063.1 GCA_013203725.1 Candidatus Uhrbacteria bacterium
CTGCGAGCTTGCTTGCAGCGTTTTCTATACTCATTTTTTGTAAAACAACGCCCCGGGGAGTACCCGGGGCGGAGTCGTTACGGATCTGGTGCAAAGGCCTTCTGCTGACGGTGCAGCTTCCAGTCTCGCCGGGTCCGTCCATCATTGCGACGATCTTCTGAGGACGCAAGCGCTTTATAGCGCCTGCTGCGCTGTTCGTCCTCTCGATCGTGAATAGCGCGCATTCGCTGTTCACTATCCATCATCGCACACCACTTGTCGTACTCTGCAAATGAACTTTCGTTCTCGCAGTGATGACAGTAGTCGTCGTCGATGAACTCGACTTCCTCACCCTTTGGGGCAGTGAGATCTCCCGTACCGTTTGCCATGGGTCCTCCGTGTTGTCATGGCCGAGCGTTTCCGCTCTGGAGCTTAATTGCCCCTATGCTACTATTTAGCATTGGACCCAGTGGCACTTTGTTCCTTTCTTGCAGCAACCCCCCTGTTATACCCAATTTTTGTACTTTTGTCAAGTGCAGCCGGTCAAAAAGGCACTAAATCCTGCTTGTGGGTATTATTACTTCAAAAATAACATACCTGTGCTACAATTAAACCAATAATATTCAAACAACTTGTACTAGAGTATGAACTACTACATCGACGCACTTAAGAAGTATGCGGTATTCTCCGGCCGAGCTACACGTAAGGAGTTCTGGATGTTTGTCCTATTCAACCTTATTGCAATGGTCATCCTCTCAATAATCGACTCGTTTATCGGAAGTGGCGAGATGGGGATTCTATCCGGTATTTACGGACTAGGAGTATTACTTCCATCTATCGGAATCGCAATACGACGTCTTCACGACACAAATCGAAGTGGTTGGTGGCTATTGATCGGTCTTGTGCCATTCATCGGTGCAATCGTATTGATCGTGTTCTACGCAATGCCAACAGTGGCAGGCGGAGCTCCAGCAGCACCAGCTGCTCCAGCAGCACGTCCACCACAGGCACCACCAGCAGCATAAGATCCAGAATACTAGAAAAGCAAACCCCCGAGCATGCTCGGGGGTTTTTGTTGACAAATACCAGTTTTCTGCTACGATCAGTTCGCAGCACATGCTGTAGACAGGAGTATTCATGGCTCATGTTAGAGCAGATGAGATGAGACGACACCTGGACGCTGCCGCACAGAGTTCAGATACGCACGACGCGCGAGCCAACGTGTACCTGCACGAAGGTGTACTATGGACAATTAGTTGGGGATTCTACGATAGCCACCGTGATCTGTGCCGGGCTTTCTGGTCCGCACTGAACGACCGGTTGAGACGAGAGCTTGGGATTCATGTGAAAATCGACGGATTCATGGTCAGAGTGGATGATCGTCAGGAACGACAGGGTGCCTTCCAGTACTTCGCTTCAAATACACCTGCAGACGAACTCCCAGACGGACGATACTGGGGCAGGTAGATACAAGCAACGGCAGCCGTCTCCCTGAGGCGGTCTTTTTTTTAAACCAAAACCCCGAGCACATGCTCGGGGTTTTTATTTTACTGCTTGCTTACTCCGTTTCGTTTTCTGTCAGTTTCTGTTAACCATCTCTTGCGGATACGTACAGACTGCGGTGTCGCTTCAACAAACTCATCGTCTTCAATATACTCAAGCGCGCGCTCAAGCGTCATGTCGATTGGAGGAGTAAGGTTGATAGCTTCATCCGCTCCAGACGAACGCATGTTTGAAAGCTGCTTTCCCTTAATTGGGTTTACCGTCATGGTTTCCTTAGAGCTCGCTCCAATAACCATTCCCTCATAAACATCGACTCCAGCGCCAACAAACAAAGTTCCTCGTTCCTGTAGGTTGAATAATGAGAACGCAGAGGTCTTTCCGTTTACTCCAGAAATCATAGACCCTGTCTGGCGCCTCTCGATAACGCCCTTGTGTGGTCCATAGTGCGAGAACACATGAGACAAAGTTCCCTCTCCCTTTGTGGCTGTAACAAACTGCATACGGTATCCAAGCAATCCACGTGTCGGGATAACATATTCAAGTCGAGTCGTGGTTCCGTCGGACGTCATATTCGCCATCTCTCCCTTTCTAGAACCAAGTGCTTCAATTACCGCTCCGGCCATTGCGTCAGGTACATCCACTGTCATGGCCTCGTAAGGCTCCTCTTTCTTGCCGTCAACCTCGCGGATAATCGCCTGTGGCTGACTTACCTGTACCTCAAAACCTTCACGAATCATAGTCTCGATCAACACTGACAAGTGCATTTCTCCACGCCCACTCACCTGAAAGTACTCAGCATTTTCTGGAAAATCAACTTGCAAACCAACGTTTGTCTCCAACTCACGCACTAATCGGTCGCGTATCTGTCTTGAAGTCACCAACTTGCCCTCCTTACCAACAAACGGCGAACTGTTCGCGTAAAAGTTCATAGTAAGCGTAGGCGGATCGATTGTGATTGCTGGCAACGCCTCGGCATCAGCATTCAATGCTACGGTTTCTCCAACGTTTATGTTTGGAATACCTGCAAGAGACACAACGTCACCCGCAAATGCCTCTGTAACATCAACGCGAACTAGTCCGTGTGTTGTATATAGCTTTGAAATCTTTTGCTTTTCAATGGTGCCATCAAGCTTAATAACGTTTACCGTCATACCGGCCTTCATAACGCCTTCGTGAACACGTCCCATGGCCATACGCCCAACAAAGTTGTCGTACGCAAGGTTTACAGGCTGCATTCGCAACGGCTTGTCTTTATCGTTGATAGCAGGCGGAACTGTCTCCATGATCATATCAAACAACGGCTGAAGGTCTTTGGGGTCGTCTGATGGATCTGAAATCGCAAAGCCATCCTTTGCGTTTGTGTAAATATATTTAAAATCTAGTTGATCGTCTGTTGCGCCAAGCTCGGAGAACAAATCAAAAACCATGTCCACAACCTCATCAGGTCGTGCTGAAGGCTTGTCGATCTTGTTGATCACGACGATAGGCTTCAAACCAAGCTCGAGCGACTTTCGAAGCACGAACTTTGTCTGCGGCATTGGACCCTCGTAAGCGTCCACGAGTAGCAAAACAGAATCAACCATTCTAAGGACACGCTCAACCTCGGAACCAAAATCCGCGTGACCCGGCGTATCCATGATGTTAATTTTGTGTTCACCCAATTCTATCGATGTATTCTTTGCGTAGATAGTAATTCCACGCTCTTTTTCTAGATCATTACTGTCCATCACGCGCTCCTCAATAATCTCGCGCTCTGAAAATGTTCCTGACTGCTTAAGCATGGCGTCGACTAATGTAGTCTTGCCGTGGTCAACGTGAGCGATGATTGCAATATTTCGGTAATCCATAGTGGTGTATTTTCAGTAACCTGGTTTATTTTCGGCGCGCTGGTCTGGAAGGTCGTGACGATCGGCCCGGTCCGGCTGGTCGCTTGCCTCTATTCCCTGCTGGTCGTCTTGCTCCTCCTCTGTTTCCCGATCGTGGGCTGCGGCCAACTCCTGGTCGTCGGCCTCCTCTGCCCTTTCCGCGTGCAGATGGCTTAGAATATCGGTGAGCAATCTTGCCGATTTCTTCAGCGCTCAAAGTACCCTGAGCCTCCAAAACTTTAATTTCCTTACCAACCAATGACTCAATAACCTTCATGTCTCGGAACTGGTCCGGCATAACAAACGATACAGCCTTTCCTTTGTGTCCAGCACGACCTGTTCTACCAATACGGTGAACGTAGTCTTCGTTCTGGTCTGGAAGGTCGTAGTTTATAACAAGTGCGATTTCTTTAACATCGATTCCACGAGCTGCAACATCTGTTGCTACCAACACGCGGCTCTTACCCTTTTTAAAGTTATCAAGCGCACGACGTCGTTGCGACAGAGTTCTGTTTGAGTGGAGCTCCTCTGCTGGGAACCCTTCCTTGCTCAACACAGCCGCCATCTTTTTTGTACCGTGCTTTGTTCTACAGAAAATTAGAACTGGCTTTCCTTTATATTCACGAAGAAGATCCTGCAAAAGTCTAAACTTGTTTGAAGGTTCTACGTAATAAATTCCCTGGTTAATGTTTTTAGCACTAACACCTTCTGATGCAATAGTGATTGTCTCTGGATTTTTCATGTAACCATGACCAATTCGAGCAACAGCCGGTGGCATTGTTGCAGAGAAGAGCATCATCTGACGTTCGTCTGGAACTGACTGCAGGATCGTGTTGATCTGCGGAGCGAATCCCATGTCCAACATTCTGTCTGCCTCGTCAAGAACAACAACTCGCACCTTATCTAGTTTTGCAGTCTTTCGATCAATGTGGTCGTTCAATCGTCCCGGTGTTGCAATAATAATATTCACACCACGTTTTAATGCACGCACCTGGTCGGTAATGTTTGCGCCACCAACAAGAATAACCGTCTTGAATCCAAGACGTCCGCTTACTTTATCGATTTCCTCCCGTACCTGATACGCAAGCTCACGTGTTGGAACAACAACAAGCCCCATACTTCCGTCTTTGCGCTTCTTTAAGTTCTGTACCATTGGAAGACAAAACGCTAGTGTCTTACCTGTTCCAGTTTGCGCAACACCAACTACATCTTTACCTGCAAGCCCAAGAGGAATTGCCTGATACTGAATTGGAGTCGGTACTGTAAAATTAATCTTCGTCAAAATCTCGATTAAATCCGGAGATAAACCAAGATCTGTGAACCGTGGTTCACGGCTCTGTGAGTCTTTATTCATATTGTGATTTGAGTGAACTCAAACCACATTGCAATTACGCGCACGTAATCCGCTGAAAATAGGCTCAAGTTCTCGTATTAGACAAGTGGCAAAAGACCACCTGTGTTGAGATAACTAGCGAATACTAGCTCAATATACCTATTCTGTCAAGCTATAGACCTGCGTGCCAAATTCCAGACATACCGCCCCACCCCGTAAATGAGCTAACTTTAGTAAAGTATGGCTCATATGCGAAGAATCACTTATCTGGAGAGGGCTATTATTGAGGTTTGTTTGGCGTCTGGGACAAGTCACAGAA
>JABMPK010000064.1 GCA_013203725.1 Candidatus Uhrbacteria bacterium
GATCTTTGGTGGGCACCACGAGTTCTTGTCCGGACCCACCGCTCGTTTTCGTGTAGTAACTGTCATGATGACGGTCACCGTATGGATCGGTTACCTGGTCATCTGGCTACACATACGCGACAAACGGTCGTGGAACACAATAGTCGCGAATACGGCAACACGCTGACGCAATGGCACCCACCTGGGTGCTAGTTTTTTATATTAATGCCTCCTTCTCAAATTTTTTCAACTTCTTCAACTCCGCTTCCCTCTTTTTTGCATCCGATTCCGAGTCCGTGACTTCAGACCATACCAACACGACGGGAAGATGCGCTCGCGTGTACTTAGCACCCTTTCCTGACTGATGCTCGGCAACACGGCGATCAAGATCGGTCGTCACGCCGGTATACAGACTACCTCCCTTGCAGCGCAACATGTATACAAACCACTTTTTCATAAAAAAACGAGGGACTATTTGTCCCCTCGTGTTCCTGTTCGCTTCGAAACATGTCCACCTCCAGAATATGATGAACTAGATCCCATTGGGTTCTTTGTTCCTGGAATGAATCCTGCATTTGGAACTTTAAACTTTCCACTCTTTGATAATTTTGGCTTTTCAGTCTTAGGCATATATTCAACTTATCATTTAATCAACTTTTGTAACTCCACAGCCTCTTCAACATGTTCAACGTTAAATCTTATTCTCCCCATAGTCTGTCCTCGCTCTGTCTCAACGTCAACGCGCCACAAACCTGGCGAAACATTGCTGGAGAAGGAGAAGCCTCTATACCCGTCGCCTCTTCCACCAAACAGGCTGTATGACGGACGACTTCTAGAGACCCACTGCCGTATTTCTACATCGTAGTACTGCCAATCATGGTATATGGTCGTGTCTAGGTCGGCAGGTGCGAAGATTGACGCAAACACATAAATGCGTTCCCCGTTCACAATGTGAATAGTCTGCCCTGGTAGTATCCGATCGAGAAAACTCTCTGGCTCCGATACCACATGATACTCACCACCGATGCGCTGTACACTATGATAAATACCGGCTTCTGTCAATGATAGCGGTATTGGCGGGATGATATTTGCAAAGTATAAACCGTTCATCACTATAAAGATACCGACCACGATTACCGCAATTCCAGACCTCTGGTACCGTACATGTACAAGATATTTACCAAGAAACTCTACGTACAACAACATGGCAAACAAACTCGCCACCCCACTTGTAAGAAATACCCAAGGCTCTATTGAGTTGAATGCGTACGGCAGGACAAGTGCAAACAATGAGAAGATTATAAAGTAGTAGACGCCAATCTGTACCACTGGCTTTAGATAATAGTGGCGTAACACGTCGTTAGACCCCATCAGCGCCGCGATGATAATCATAAACGGCCAACTCACAGAAAATGACCCTGAGAACCAGTAAAAGATTAGTGACGCGCTCAACAATGCACCAAAAGTAAACTGTACAACAAGCGGCGCGGCGAGTCTGAAGTATCGCAACCGTGATTCTTGATCCTTCCTCTTGCTCGCATCATAAATGTGCATGAACGCGATCGTGGATCCCGCTACTACAAGATGCACAAGAAGGAGCAAGAAGGCTGTGTTAATTTGAATTGATCTGAAGGTTACAAAATCAACCGCAACACCAAATACGAGAGTTCCCGGAATTAAGATTCGCTCGTACTTGTCATACAGACCCTTGAGCCGTTTAAATCTTGCGGAAGATTTGAATCTGCTACCAATCATAACCTCATCCAACTATTATCTTTGCGCCAAACCTCTCTTCTTTGTATTCCAAAAGCCTTCGCCGCCTCCTTATCCATTCCCATATACCAATCAATTCGTTGCGTGTAACGCGCATTCATTCTGTCCAACACTATGCAGGACCCCATGCCATCAACCCACAACCGAGTCCCAATAGGTAGAAAGTTTGCGGCACACGTGTTTCCACCAAGCAGTTGGTACAGGCAAATGTCATCTCCCTTGGCGGCAATACACGGAGTATCGTCAGTCTGCTCAGGAAGCGAATTGTACGCTGAGATATACCTTACCCCGATTGACCCCCATCCTTTCAAAGCAAAACCAGCTATCGCGATTACAATAACAGCAAAAATAAACCGAACGGGAAGTTTCTTGATCAGTTTCTTAAGTTTTAATTTTGGTTTTGGTTTTTTTGATGCCATGTTGAGTGGCGTAAGATGTTCTATATAGCAATTGTATCACACGAGCTATTAGCCATTATCACTTTTTCTTTTTCGAGGAAGC
>JABMPK010000065.1 GCA_013203725.1 Candidatus Uhrbacteria bacterium
AGATAAAACAGGAACCATTACAAAAGGAATCATGTCGGTGGTTAGAGTTGTTACGCCAGAGCATGATCTTGAGATGCACGAAACACTCCCAAGCGACGCAGATGAGTTGCTGCTACTCGGTGCGTTGAATAATGACGCGAGCGTTCAGAAAGATAAGCGCGTTGGTCATCCAACAGAGCTTGCGCTTGTGGACGCGGCGATTGATGTTGGTATTGATATACGGTCTGCTCGAGCAAACATGGCTCGTATTGGCGAGATTCCGTTTTCCTCGGACAGAAAATACATGGTCACTGCGCATAGACGGGATAATGAAGACATAATGATTATTAAAGGTGCTCCAGAACGCATTTTTGAGATGTGCGACATGAGTGCTAAGGAGAGGCATAGATTTGAGCAGATTTCGGATGAGATGGCGCAGAAAGGACTGCGAGTGCTTGCCGTTGCAACAAAGAGCGGGCCCATGGTTAAAGAGGATGAAAAGATACTTCATGCAAGTTGTGTTGGGATGGTTGCGCTACAAGATCCGTTGCGTGAATCAACAAAGTCAACGATTGAAGAGCTTAATTCGGCAGGTATTCGAGTTGTTTTGGTGACAGGAGACCATCCAAGTACTGCAAGCTATATCGCAGAGAATGCGGGCATAGAAATCGGTGAGAATGGTGTTATAACTGGAACCGAGCTTGATGAGATGAGTGACGATGAACTGCAGAGTCGTATTGCACGCATTGCGGTGTTCGCGCGCGTGGATCCTAGGCACAAAGTTCGTATTGTACAGGCGTGGAAAAATCGCGATCAGATTGTTGCTATGGTTGGCGACGGCGTGAATGACGCGGCTGCAATGAAGGTTGCAGACATCGGCGTTGCACTTGGATCCGGAACGGACGTTGCCCAGCAAACATCGGACATGGTGCTGCTCGACGACAATCTGGCAACCATCACGTCTGCGGTCCGCGAAGGTCGTGTGATTTTTGATAATATTAGAAAGGTGATCGTTTACTTGTTGGCAGACAGTTTTTCCGAGATCATCTTGATTGGTGGGGCCATAGCGCTCGGGATGCCGTTACCTGTGCTCGCTGTTCAGATACTGTGGATCAATCTTGTGACAGATGGATTCCCACATCTTGCGCTGACTACAGAGCCAGGTGAAGACGATGTTATGAAACGTCCCCCAAGACGAAAAGAAGAGCCTGTGGTTGACCGGGATATGAAGATACTCATTTTCATAATCGGAATTGTGACGGATATCGGACTTCTATTGCTATTCTGGATGCTGCTTGGACGAGGTTATGACATTGAGCATCTTAGAACTATAATGTTCTCAGCGCTTGCAATTGACTCGCTTTTCTACGTATTTGCAGTTAGAAGTTTGCGACATTCCGTATTAAGTATTAAGTTATTCAGGAACAAGTGGCTTAATGTTGCTGTGGTTGGCGGTATTGCTCTGCAAATTGCGGCGATATATGTACCGTTTTTGCAGGAGCTTTTCTCTACAGTACCACTGTTGTTACAGGATTGGATGGTGCTGATTGGACTTAGCTTAATCAAGTTGATAGTCATAGAGATTACAAAAGAGGTTTTGGTAATTGTAAGACGCAAACGATATGCTGCATCGATTTAAACAATATATTCCACACTCATGGTTGCAGGGTTACCATTTGTTGATGGCGCATGGTGCCGCATTCTATTTTCGTTATCCATCAAATAAACTTCACATCATCGGAGTGACCGGAACAAATGGGAAGTCGTCCACCGTTCAGATGATCGGGCAGTTGTTGATGATTTTAGGTGAGACTGTCGGTTGGACTACAACGGCGTCTTTTCGAATCGCGGATAGAGAAATTGTTAACGATCAGAAGATGACAATGTTAGGTCGTGCGCAAACTCACAAGATGTTGCGCGAGATGGTTAAGCATGAATGCAAGTACGCGATTGTTGAAACATCGTCTCAAGGGATCTTGCAGCATCGTCACGTTGGAATAAATTACGACACAGTTCTGTTTACGAATCTGACACCGGAGCACATTGAGGCTCACGGTGGCTTTGATAACTATAAGGCTACAAAGCTCAGGCTGTTTAAGACCGTTGCGTCCCTTGCAAAGAAAAGGCTGCATGGAAAGCTCATTCCAAAAAAGATCATCGTTAACCTCAACGATCAACATGCTGATGAGTTTGCGCGTTTTAATGTTGACGAGGTTGTTGGATATGGTGACGATGATCGTAAAATTTTCGATGTTCATGTCGATAAAAAAATCATTGCAGAAAAGGCGCATCTTTCGCTTGCTGGAACTGCAGCCAAGATCGGAGACGAGCAGCTGAAGACAAAGCTAGTCGGCTCGTATTATCTAGAGAACACAATGGCAGCCGTGTCGACAGTCGCTAGCTTGGGATTTCCTATTCACGACGTTGTTAAGGCAGCGCTGAAGCTTGAGCCAATACCAGGGCGACTTGAGACATTCACGAAGGACGGCGTGTCCGTGATCGTGGACTACGCGCCCGAACCATATTCATTGGAAGCACTCTACAAGGCTGTCGCGTTGTTTTCCGCTAAGCGTATCATCCATGTAACAGGCTCGGCTGGTGGTGGGCGCGATACAGCGAGACGCGCGGTTATCGGAGAGATGTCGGCAAAGCTTGATGACGTTGTGATAGTGACGAACGAGGATCCCTACGACGAGGATCCGATGCAGATTATCGACGACATCGCAGACGCGGCAAAAGCTAATGGTAAACAGGACGGGGAAAACTTGTTTAGAATATTGGACCGACGTGAGGCTATTGAGAAGGCTATCTCCATGGCGACCAACGGCGATGTTGTGTTGGTGACAGGAAAAGGATCGGAGCCCGTGATGGCTATTGCAAACGGCAAAAAAGTAGCGAGCGATGATCGCGTATTCGTTCGCGAAATTTTGGGACTATGAAGGGAATAAAACTCAATAAAGGTGAGCTGATCGTGCACGTCGAAAGAGGGTCTGTGTATCCGTACACAATTAGGATTATCGCGGGCGCATTACTAGTTATAATTCCGTTTTTCTTTTTTTTCCCTTTGCTGGCTTTTGGAAGTACCGGATTATTCCTTATGTTGATAGTATCGGGCATAGGCGCGTATGTACTTCTAAAAACATCACTAAAATGGAAAGGCGGTACATGTGTTGTGACAGATACTAGAATCATACAGACTCGACAAAAAGGGATCTTTGATCGTCAGGTTACATACTCGAGCCTGAAAAGCATAAATGATGTTGCATATCGAATATCAGGGATGGGTAAATCAGTTCTAAAGATTGGTGAGGTTCGTGTCACATTCCATGGAGTTATACCATCAATGCTTTTTTTGAATATAAAGCACCCCGAAACGTTGCGTGATATCATAGTAGAGCTGCACTCAATGCCTCAAGGGCGTAAGGAGGGATTGAGCGGCGAGAAGTTTAAGCACGTACATTTGGAGGTATGAGCAATCGACCAACTGCATCAATAAAAAAACTATTTGGATACAAGATGTTCTTTGCTGTGAACATTGGAATATTGTTGTTGTTGGGTTTGAGTTTTGGAAGAGAGTTTGTTCGTAGCTCTGCAATTTCGAAAGAGATATCGGCTTTGGAGAACGAGAAGGCGCAGTTGGAAGAAAAGAATCTTTCTTTAGGCGCGTACCAAGAATATCTTGAGACAGAAGCGTTTTTGGAATACGAGGCTAGGGAAAAGTTTGGTTTGCAGAGGCCGGGCGAAACGCAGGTGTACATTGAGGAGGAGAGCGCGCCTGTAGACGCAGAATCTGCTGTTGCGTTGTTTGCAGACGGAGTTGTTGTTGAGCCGACTTGGAAATTGTGGATGTGGTATTTCTTTGATCCTGATGCGTTATCCGAATATGTGGCGACGTGATCATAGTGAAATTGGACCATCGCCACTACCTGATCATCTTTACGCACAAAGACAATTGCCAGTACAGCGCGTGTTGTTTTGGCTTGGTCGTACCATGATCGCTATTGGAATGGTGGGATTAATCCTTTCTGTCTTTATAGTGTCCCTATACAGGATGCCAGACGGAAAGGCACTTTTGTTCTGGTTTTCTGACTATCTACCGTTGCCTGCCGTGAAGGTGAACAGTGATACCGTTGCGTTACGTGATTACCGCACAGTGCTCGACGGATGGCGAAAGTTATACACGTCGCAAGGCGCGTCTCCCGAGCAGGTGGATGACGTTATTAATTCGCGTGTTGATGATCTGGTAGTGCAAAATGTTCTTATTCAGCAGTTGATGAAAGAACGAAGTCTGGTTTTGACGGAGGAGCAAATCAATACTGTATACAATGAATTTGTTGCGCAGTATCAAACGGAGGCTCACTTTATTGAGTCAATCGACAGGCAGTTTAGCTGGTCTCAAGAAGAGTTTTTGCGTTTAATGGTGGAGCCTCTAGCGCGAACTCGCTTGCTAGATATGTCTGTGCAATCGTGGGCAGAAGCTCAGGGTCAACCAAGGGGCATTATCGACGACTTACACGCGAGAGTGTTCACAGAGGCTGGCAGGTTTGCTGAGATAGCGCAGGAGGTGAGCACGAGCCTGTCCGCGTCTGATGGTGGTGAGCTTGGTCTGCGCTCTATTGATGAATACCCGGTCGAGGTACGCTCACTTTTGATGGAGTTGGACGAAGATGAATTGACGTCTGTAATTGAACTAGCGGACCGGTTTGTAATCTACAAAATTCTTGAGCGTGTGGAGAGATCTTCTGGGGTTTTTGTGAACGCCCGTGAGCTAGCGGTGGATAAACGCGACATATACGATATCCTAGACGAGAAGACGGAGAGTGCAGAGATTGAATTTTATATAAAGTAAACAAAAAAAGTAGCTATTCGCTACTGTTTCCAAACTCCCGATATCAGGTTTTCTTTTTTACTACGAGACCACTTTTTTATTTGTGCTTCACGACGTTTTGCGTCGACAGCGCTTCCAAATATTTCAAAATATATGAGTCTCAATGGTATGCGAGCTGCAGTCCATAACGCTGCCTTGCCGCGGTTGTGATCTTGAATTCTAACTTTCAAGTTGCCTGACGACCCGACGTAGTATGAGCTATCTGAGCATTCCAAGATATACACAGCGTGAGCATCTTTTTCGAGCTCTGGACATTCTAAGGTGTTCCATTGCGGCATATTCTACTTGGTGGTCGTAGACCATGAGCGGTCATAATGCTAAACGGTATGGCCCTTCGACTGCCGCTCAGGACATTCGACTATCGCCTTGATTTGTTGATCGATAGTCGTGCAGTTTTCTTCACTTGGGTCGTAGACCATGAGCGGTCATAATGCTAAACGGTATGGCCCTTCGACTGCCGCTCAGGACATTCGACTATCGCCTTGATTTGTTGATCGATAGTCG
>JABMPK010000066.1 GCA_013203725.1 Candidatus Uhrbacteria bacterium
CGCCCATTGAACATTTAAACTTTAATAATTGTATATTGACTTATAATTTAAAACTTAAAATTGCTTGCAAATAGCCACTTAAACTAGCAGTACTAGCGGGGGACAGATTTAAATCTGTCCCCCCACCTAGCAATGCCAGCATATACTGGCATTGCTAGCGCGGACGCGCTGACGGGCGTCCCTACATTACCTTATTATCTTGTCTATCAATCCGTACTCCAACGCCTGTTTTGCATTCAAGAAGTTGTCTCGTTCCGTGTCGTCTGTAACTTTCTTGATCGACTGCCCGGTGTTCTTGGCGAGAATCTTGTTTAGGTCTTCCTTCATCTGCAAAATTCGCTCGGCGTGAATCTTGATGTCTGTCGCCTGACCTTGTGTACCTCCCAAGACTTGGTGAATCATCACCTCTGAGTTTGGCAAACAGTACCGCTTCCCCTTTGCGCCAGAGCTTAGCAAGAAAGCTCCCATTGACGCCGCCATTCCAATACAGATCGTAGAGACATCCGGCTTGATGTATTGCATCGTGTCGTAGATAGCGAGCCCGGCTGTAACCGATCCTCCTGGTGAGTTTATGTAAATCGAAATGTCCTTCGCTTTGTCTTGACTCGACAAGAACAAAAGTTGAGCAATGATTGAGTTTGCAACACTGTCGTCGATTGGGCCACCCAAAAAGATAATGCGGTCTTTTAGTAAACGTGAGTAAATGTCGTAAGCGCGCTCACCGTTCGCGGTTTTTTCTATAACTGTTGGGATCAGGTTCATATGTTTGGATATTATTGTTTTTGCATTATACCACGTCACCCACAAGCCTATGTTGACGAACAGCATAAAATCCCGTATAAAGTTTGGGCTACAGAGGCAATGACGCCTCGTGCAAGATTGGAGTGCTTTTTGAGAGCACAAGCAGGTACTTGGTACTCGAGGGGAACCTTCAGCGGCGGGATGCACGCGCGTGCGCCGCGAGGAGATGCGGGCTTTACGCTCAGGAGAGGGCGACGGAGCGAGATGAAGACCAGTCGAATCCGACAGATCTGCAACGAAGACTCGATCGGCCGTGTGCTGACCGAGATCGCAGACGGACGCATCAAGTCGATCGGACTGGATCAGAACGGCATCCCGCTCTACATCGTGGAAGTGCGCGCAGAAGTTGGTTCGTTGCGTCTGTTGATCTCGTTCCGCGAGGCCAAGCGCAGCGAAGTCAAGAACGGCCGTCGCCGGAAGAGGAAGACGACCTTCGCACTGGTTCGCATCAAGAGCCTGAACGCCCTCGCCATCGCTGACGAGTGGTATCAGAACCACAGCCCGACCGAGACGCTGCTTGGCGATCTGCCCACGGTCAAGCTGATCGAGATGAAGATGCCCACCGCCGGCACGCGAAGCTGGCTGAAGAGCGCGTAGACGAGTACCCAAACGACGTTCCGTCCTGCCTTCATCGGTGGGGCGGATTTATTTTACAAAAACTTTGTTTCCCTTTTTAACAATCGATCCTTTAACCGTAAACCCGCACGACCCTGGGTGCCCACCACCTCCTGGAAACTGTTTTGCAAGCTTAGACACATCTACTGAGTGGGACCGCATACTAACTTTTACGCCCCCCTTGTTCGGCAACTCTTTTAAAAACATCACAACAGCAACATCTAATGTTGCGCCAAGATAATCCATCACCTCAAAGTAATCTTCGTGCCCCGTTTGCGTCGACTCTAGGTCGGCGCGAGTTACATACACAACAGCAAGGCTTAGTGATGGAATCTTAACAGCACGTTCAAAAATTCTACCCCACAATTGCAGACGCTTTACCGGGTAACTTTTAACAATCTTGCTTACAACATCTTTGATTGACCCTCCAGCCAACAGTAACTCACTCGCCCGCTCCACAGAACCAGATTGAGTAACAGCATTTGTAAGCACGCCAGTGTCTGTCATGATCCCTGTGATCAAACACTTCGCCATGTCACGTGTGATAGATACTTTTTGATCCGTCATGTACTCGTACACCAACTCACACGTTGAACTGAGGTCTGGGTCAACAATACTGATGTCACCAAAACCGGAGTTTGAAGCGTGATGGTCGAATACAATAAGTGGGGTTCGTCGAATGTGAAATTTTAGTATGTTATTTACAAAGGCTTCTCGCGAAGAATCAAAAACCACAACAAGATCCACACTCGCATCCTTGAGCACATCTTGTTCTCGCGTAACCGCATCAATCCCCGGCAAAAACTTCAACATATCCATAATCTCCGACCCCGCATAGTGAGTCACTTTCTTCCCAAGCCCCTGCAAATATTCCGAAAAAGCCAAACTTGAACCAAACGTATCACCATCGGATCGTTCATCGGTCACAAGAAGAATGTGTTGGGCCGTGTCGACAAGCTCACGCACCGCCTGGAATTGGAGAGATTTCATAGCAATGCGTAAGCATATAGCAGATTCTGGATTGGGTCAAGGGCGATGTGTCGCGATCTAGAGCCCAGCTGCCTTTCTGTCATTGCGACGAATGGAAGCAACCTCGTTCGGGACGCTCAAGAGATTGCTTATTGAGGTTGCTTCGCTACCGCTCGCAATGACAGAAGGGCTGCAACTGCTTAATGGCCAAGCGTAAAAAAGCAATATGTCAACCCAAGCTCCCACATTATCCACAGCAACAAAACTCCCCGACCCCTGTAAACACTCAAATATCTGAAAAAAGGTGCCTGCCACCGTGGCAGGCACCTTTTTTCAGATAAGCAAATCGTTTTCTCGTCAATCATATTGATTCGTTATCTCAAATTGTAAAATCACTTGAAAATTGCCAAATTGTCTATTGAAATTACTTTTCTGCTATAATGCCAATCATGTATCTCAAAGAACTGACCCTGCACGGGTTCAAAACGTTTGCTAAGAAGACTACGCTGGAGTTTATGGCGCCGACTGCTGATTCCTGTGGAATCACTGCTATTGTTGGTCCTAACGGTTCTGGTAAGTCCAATGTCGCCGATGCTCTTAGATGGGTGTTGGGGGAGCAACGTATCAAAACGCTTCGTGGTAAAGCTGCGAGCGATGTTATTTTTTCTGGTTCAGACGGAAAGACACGATCAGGATTCGCGGAAGTGTCCGTCACTTTCGGCGACGTAAGCGGTATCGAAGGGATCGAATTCTCTGAGGTAACCATCACACGTCGACTATACCGTGACGGTGAATCGCAATATCACATCAACAACCAATCAGCTCGTCTTGCGGACATTCACATGTTGCTCGCGCAAGCCAATGTTGGTCAGAAGAGTTACGCGATCATTAACCAGGGGCAGATCGACCATGTACTCGTTGCGTCACCCGAGGAACGCAAAGGTTTTTTTGACGATGCTACTGGTGTTAAGCCGTTACAACTAAAACGACACTCGGCTGCGCTTAAAATAAACCGCACGCGCGATAACTTGAACCAGGCAGAACTGCTTGTAGAAGAAATCGCCCCAAGACTTCGTACGCTAAAGCGTCTTATCACTCGCCTTTCACAGCGCGAGGAAGTGGAGTCGCAACTCAAGTTGAAGCAAGTGCAATATTATGGAACGCTTTGGAACACAGTGCAGGAACAGTTGAAGACCGAGCTGTCCGCATTCGACAGGATCGATATTTCTGTAAAAAAACAGGTTGGGATTTTGGATAGCGAACGTGAGGCGTTTAAGAAAATCGAAGAAGCTGCAAAGGCTGACGACAAAGCAAAGGACGAGGTCGCATCGGCGGCTATAAGTGAACTTCAGAATCGATACGAAGCGCTTCAAGAGAAGCGAACACAAATTCAAGAAGAGCGATTCCAGATTCAGAAAGGAATAGAGCTTGCAAAAGTGCGCGCTGTGTCTAGTTGGACACCACTTCCCTTGTCAAAGATCATAGAAGGTATCGCAAACCTCAAGACTACTCTGTCGGAGCTCAAGAAAAAGCTCGCGAGCGATCAGCTTGAGGCGGTCGACCTAGACAATGCGTTCAAGAGCTCCGAAATGTTGCTGAACCGTTTGCAAAAACCCGCTCCTGAAGAAAAGGAAACCGATCCAGAGCTTCTAAAGAAGATCGACGAGCTGCGAAACGACGACGCCAAGGTTGTGACCGAGCTCACGATCGTGAAGCAGTCGATGCAGACTTCGGCAAAGGAGTCTAAGCAGGAACGAACCGAGTTATTCGCTCTACAACGACGTATGATGGCAGCTCAGGAGGAGTTGCATGACCTAGAGTCACAGCTCAACGGCCGCCGAGTTGCGCTTGCTCGTCTTGAAACACGAAGCGAGGACTTGGAGCGCGACATGAAGGAAGTGTTTAGTGGTAATGATAGCGAGGCACGATCGTTCAAGGATAGTGCCGATACAGATAAGCTCTATCCAGAGATTCAACAGCTTCGTCACAGACTAGATTTGATTGGTGGCATCGACGAAGAGACTGTTAAAGAGTTCGAAGAAGCCAATACTCGCCACGAGTTTCTAGAAAACCAGATCGCTGATCTTGTTCAAGCGCTCAACGACACGGAGAAGATCATCCAAGAGCTCGACGATCAGATTACGGCGCAATCGTCACGGCTATTCAAAGATATCCAGCAACACTTTGAGCATTACTTCAAGATTCTGTTCCGTGGAGGCAAGGCGGGGCTTGTTGAGATCAAAGCCAAAGACGTCGCGCCAGAGAATCTGCCAGCTCCGACTGTCACGGACGACGCGGGCGAGCCCGTTGTGATCGATGAGGAGGATGAAAAGCCTAAGATGACCAAGCGAGAAGCAGAACGAATCGTCGGCGTCGACATATTTGCAACTCCACCAGGCAAGAAGTTGAAAAACATCAACTTACTTTCCGGTGGCGAACGAGCGTTGACGTCAATCGCTCTGATATCCGCAGTCATGGCTACCAACCCCTCACCTTTCGTGGTTCTGGACGAGGTGGACGCCGCACTCGACGAAGCGAACACTGTAAGGTTCGCCGAGATTGTCAGCGAGCTCTGTGGCAAGACGCAGTTTGTAGTTATCACACACAATCGCGCAACTATGCACACTGCAGACGCGCTTTACGGTGTAACTATGAACAATGACGGAATCTCTCAACTACTTTCAGTTAAGTTAGAGGATGTCACTTCAGAGTCATCAGCACGTAGATAAAAAATTTACCCCACAGGACGAGTGTCCTGTGGGGTTTTCGTTTACGCGCTTCGCTGAAACTCGTCGACCATTGCAACAAGCGTGTCTGCAAGGTCGTCGGAGTCAACGTATCGCTGGATCATGTCGTTCGCAGCGTCTTCCAACTGCGTGTCGTCGCTACAGTGGAGAGCGACGAGAGCTTCGAGCTCTTCTGCAGTCTCAACCGCGTACAGAGCCTCAGCGATCGAGCAGTCTTGGACGATTGCCAGGAAGTGCTGAACAGTTCTACCGGGTTGCGACGGGAACATGAGCATGAGGACACGCTCATCGTGAGCCGCTCGCAGTTCCGCCAGGCGATCAGCCTCGCGCTGCTCCGCCCGCTCTGCATCGGAAGCTTGTTCTTCCTCGAATCCCAGAATCGCTTCACGGGCGAGCAACGCCCAACCGTGAAACAGCCTCTCGTCTTCATGGAAACCTGTCGAGCTCGGTCGCTCGTACACCTGAGCCTTCAGCTTGAACACGTTGATGTTGTCGTGTCCCGCCGGCCGCTCTGCGACCGGCAACCTGCGGCATCGAATGCGCACAAACCGATCCACCTCAACTGGCACACCCGTGAAGTTGAGCATGGTCTCACGCAAGAACACCACACCTTGCACTTCTCGAGCCATCGAAAACCTCAGCAGTCCCGGATAGACACCCAACTTGCCGTCGGATGTAGTGAAGTAGTGATCTCGTGTACGCAGTGGACGATCTTCATCTCCCCACACCACGAACATCTTCCGAGTACCCTCTACCTCCGACCGAACACTGCTGCATGCGCCGGAGCCTTTGCGACGGAGTGTGAGTACGCCTGAGACCATCGCGAAACCGTTCCGGTCTCCAAGCTCAGCATCCTCAGCCTCCATCGAGAACGTCATCATGCTTGATCCAGAGAACCCGCGAACCGCCGTCCTGAGGAACTTCATGATCCTCTCGGCGTATTCCCCGGTCTCTACAACAAAGAAATCACCACCATCGGACCTGTTCCGACTCACCAACGACACCGCATCACCACTCTCTCGCGCTACTTCAACCAACTCTACCGCAGAATCCTGCGAATCCGTGCAGGTAGCGGGCAACAACAATGGAACTTGCATCGATCCTCCAATCTCTCGGTTTATCTCGCTATTGCGAGTTTTCAAACTACATGATTGATAGGCTTTTGTCAATAGAATAAGTGCGAGTCTTCAAAACGTCAGAATCGATAGTTTTCTAGTAAATTGCAATGAATCAGTAGCGAATTAACCAAATCATTTGAAATTTGCTCAATTGATCATTTGTCATTGACAACCCCGTTGTCCCCATGTATAGTCCCCACACTCTTACGTGACCGTCACATTTACGTAAATAAGATATTCAAACCACATGTTGTCAATCAGACTATCCCGAGTAGGGAAAAAGAAACAACCTATCTATCGTGTCACAGTGACCGAGAAGACCCGAGACCCATACGGAAAGTTCTTGGAGATTCTAGGGCACTACGATCCACGATCAGCAGACAAGAAACTCGTCCTAAAAGAGGACCGCGTTACTTACTGGCTATCAGTTGGTGCACAGCCATCAGACACAGTTAAGAACCTCCTTATCAAAGCAGGTCTTATCAAGTCTGATAAGAAGGCGAAGGGTGTAGCCATTTCAAAGAAGCGACAAGTTAAGCTTGACGCCAAGAAAGGTGAAGCCGCTGAGAAAGCAGCAGCAAAGGCCGAGGCCGAAGCTCCTGTAGTGGAGGAGGCTAAGGAGGAAGCTCCTGCAGTTGAAGAAAAGGTTGAAGAGAAAAAGGAAGAAGCTCCTGCAGAGGAAGCTCCAAAAGAAGAAGTAAAAGAAGAGACCAAGGAATAATCCTTGGTCTTTTTTTGTGCCCAGCCATCACTTGACACGACTAAAATTAATGCTACGGTCTGTCGTGATATAATTATGTCATGATAAAGAAAGAAATCACAACCGAGGACTTGTTGACTTTCATGCAAGATAACTTGGTTACAAAAACCGATCTTGATGAAAAGTTGGCGAATCATAAACATGAAATCTTGGATGTGATGGACAGAAAGTTCGAGCATTTTGAGCAACGCATGGATAATAGATTCAACGAATTAGACAATAAGCTTGATTTCAAATTCAATACGCTCACTGACGTTCTCCGAGAAAAAGACATCATCAGCAAAACAGAAGCTAAGCATCTCAAAACGTTGAAACCTATGATAGTAAAAACTGAGGCCTGACCTCAGTTTTTCTTTTGATAAATTTTAGAGAATCCGCAATTTGCACAATAAGCCTCGACCTCCGTATCACTCACTTTTATTTTCAGTGGGTTTCCACATGATCTATCAGGGCATCCAATAACATCCGGGAATGACTCCCTTCCCGAATCTATCATCGTCTTAAGCTCCAAGTCTGTCTTCTCCGAGAACTCGCGAGACTCCCTATAAAGCTCATTCTTTTCCTTGTATTCTCCATCGAATATGCTCATATTATTTTCGATGCTCCTCTCTCCACTTCTTGATCCTCCCATGATCCCCTGACGTCAGTACGCCTGGAACCTCCCAGCCCTTGTACAGCTCGGGCTTTGTGTACTGCGGGTACTCTAGAACACCAGGCTTGTCGTGCGATTCGTCCTTCAGCGTATCCTCGTTGCCGAGTACTCCTGGAATATTCCGCACTATCGCGTCGCTCATAACGAGTGCGGGTAGCTCACCACCGGTTAGCACATACTCACCAATTGAAAACGACTCATCTGCCAAATGTTTCTCTACACGTTCGTCTACCCCTTCGTATCGCCCACATATAAAGATAATGTGGTCGTAGTTCTTAGCGAGTCGCTGCGCATCTTTCTGCGCAAACGTCTTCCCCGCCGCAGACGTCATGATAACTCGCGTTTTCTTTTTTCTAAAAACTGACTTAAGCTTCTTGATTGCAAGATCAATCGGCTCAACCTGCATCACCATCCCCGCGCCACCTCCATAGGGCGTGTCATCAACCTGAGAATGTTTACCCTTTGCAAAATCTCGCAACTGAACAGCCTTCAACTTGATTCCAATCTTTTGCGCCCGCCCAAGAATAGAACCATCCAGATACGGTTGAACCATCTCTGGGAAAATTGTAACGATGTCGATTTTCATAAACATAGTATAACAGAAAAGAATTTTCAAATCCCAATATCCAATGTCCAATGAATGACGAATGACCAAATCAATCTAGACATTGGTCGTTGAAATTTGGGACTTCATTGGACATTCGTATTTGGACATTGGAAATTATTTTCCATCCTTGCTCTCTATTCTTCTCTTTGATATTCTTATACCACTTACAATTCATATTTGAAGTAACGGTATGGCAGAAGAATTTAAAGATCAACAGTTTGTTGACTACGTAGTTAGAGCGATTGTAAATCATCCAGACGATGTGCGGACAGAGCGTATTATCGACGATCGAGGAGTACTGATTTCCCTACACACACATCCCGAGGATATGGGATACGTGATTGGACGGTCAGGACAGACAGCACGATCAATCCGAACGTTGTTGCGAATAGTTGGTGCGAAGAGCGATGAGCGAGTAACGCTTAAGATCATTGAGCCAGAGGGTTCAACACATGTAAGGCGGGAAGACCGAGAGGCGGCGAGTGCGAGCTCTGACGCAGAGACTGCAGAAGACGATTCAGAAGAAGAGGTTGGAGAGGCAGAGGAGGTAGCAAAGGTGAGCGATGACTACGATGATATAGATACATCTTCAGTAGACGACTTGACGATTTAAGAAAAAAGACGGGCGTGAGCTCGTCTTTTTGTTTGGGCTTGTTAGTCATGTCAGGCTGAGATAAGAATTGTGATGGCTTACACTTGCATGACCAAGGACAGGAAAGTGCTATCCCCTCTGTTTCTCCCCTTTAAAAAGGGAGAGGCGCAAGTACTCGCTAGTATTCACAAGAATCATCTAGCATATTCTAGAAGTTACAAGAAAACACTAGCAAGTCTCTCCTTTTAAAGGAGAGATGTCCGCAGGACAGAGAGGATAGCACTTTCCTGTCCTTGGTTACGCGAGACTTTCCTGTCCTTGGTCATGCCAGCAACCCGGCTCAAGTAAAGGAGATGGAACAGGATAATGATTTAACAAGGTAGTTCTCAGGACTTTGAAACAGCTCAGGCTCGTTATTGCGAGCTTCAAACTCTCGCACG